>NZ_WVIE01000015.1 GCF_010091945.1 Myxacorys almedinensis A | reverse complement strand
CGAAGGAATTTTACAACTCTTTCAAACGTAGTCTCAGCTTTCTTTTTGCGCTACCTTCCGTTCGTCGAACTCACGTTGGTTTTAAGCAGTACTGAATGGAAACCGAGGTAGACCGAAGATAGCCGTACTCTCGGTTACTCAGAAGCCAAATCTCGTTTTAGTAAGCGTTTAGCGCGATCGCTGAGTTGAGGCGTAATCTCAAATTGCTTGGATTAACCACAACCACTTCACTTTGATTGCGTCCTAGCAGTAGACCACCCAAAGCGCCAACGCCCGTTCCGATCAAAATTTTGCCTGCCGTGATTCTTTTATTGCCTGTGATGCCAGAGATGAGAGTTGCCGCACCCGACCCGATTGCCGCCCCTTTGAGTAGCGCATCGGTGCTAACGCCGCGACGAATTGTTTCTCGACGAGTCTCAACGTTTGAAATTGCGTCAATGCCTTGACGGGTTCCGTTTGGGAAAATCAGCGTTCTGGCAACAAATTGCGTTCCGTTTTGAATCGGCTGGAATTCCCCTTCAAGTTTACTGCCTGCGGGAATAAGAATAGTGCGATCGCGGTCATTGTTGCGAAGGTTGACCGGAATCGTTAGCGTTGTCTTTAACGTTTCATTGGGCGCAACCACAATCTTTTCCGCTTGCTCGTAGCTCACTGGAAGCGTTGTCCCAGCAGGAATTGTGACTGCACCAGAGTAAATAGGCGAAGGGGTAGATCGCGGCGCAGATGGGAAGAGTTGCGCTAGGGTCTTGGGTGCGGGCGCGGCTGTAGCGGAACCCATCAGCGCGATTGGCACCAGAGCAGTCGATGACATACCAACGGTCAAGGCAAGAGCAGTACTAGTTTGAAGTTTTTTCAGGTTCAGCATAGGAGGTCTCAAGATCAGCCTGGTGGCGGTTACACTGATTGACTACAGAACTTGACTCTAGAATAGGGAAATGAGTTCCTTCAGCGCTTGAAGAAATAATATTTTCTAAAAAGCATCCTCACGGTTAGGGCGCTAGCGGGGGAGTTAGCATTTCGTCAAAACTATGCACACAAAACTATGCACACAAAACTATGCACACAAAACTATGCACAATAGAAGCACGGTTATGTTTATCTCAGTGTTAACCATTCAAGGCGATCAAGCAGATTCAAACCCTCTTACAAATCAATCCTTTTAGCGCTTACACTCAATAAATAAGAAAAATAAGAGTGCTGGTGTACTCTCGTGCATTCGTACTGGGCTTCTTCTGTTTTCCGCCTATGATTCCTCGCTCTCTCACACTGAGAAATTTTCTGAGTTACCGCGAAGCAACGCTCGATTTTCGAGGGCTGCATACGGCGTGCGTGTGTGGAGCAAATGGAGCAGGCAAATCATCATTATTAGAGGCGATCGCTTGGGCAATTTGGGGAGAAAGCCGGGTGTCTTCAGAAGACGATGTGATTCATATCGGGACGAAAGAAGCAACGGTTGAGTTTATCTTTAGCCTCCATCAACAAACCTATCGAGTCGTGCGATCGCGCCATCGATCTCAGGGCGTTTCCCTAGAGTTTCAAATTGCTCAAGACCCCGATGGCTCCCAGTTGCGATCGTTGAGCGCCAAGACGATTCGAGCGACGCAGCAACTTGTTTTTGATCATCTTAAACTCGACTACGACACCTTCGTCAACTCGGCATATCTCCGCCAAGGACGCGCCGATGAATTCATGCTGAAGCGCCCTGCCGAACGCAAACAAATTCTGGCAGACCTGCTGAAATTGCAGCAGTATGATGACCTCGCGGAACAATCGAAAGACCAGTCGCGCCAGTTTAAAGGACAAGTTGAACTGCTCGAACGAAACCTGGCTTACACTGAAGCCCAGTTGCAGCAGCGAGGTGCGATCGCCCAAGAGCGCCTTGAGCTAGAAACAGTGCTTCAGCAGATGCAAGCAACTCAAGCCGCCAGCACAGAACACCTCCAGCACCTGCAAGCCCAGCAGCAGCAACGCCAGCACTATCAGCAACAACTCACATGGCAACAGCAACAGCAACGTAACCTGAGTCAAGATTGCCAACGGTTGCAGAAAGAACTTGCCCAAGCGCAACAGCAACAGCAAAATTTAGACATTGTGTTGAGTCAAGAAGGCGCGATCGCAGCAGGCTATAGCCACTGGCAAACGCTGCAAGCTCAAGAAGAAACCCTCGCCACTAAATTTCAGGCGCATCAGGTGGCTCAAGCGCAACGTCAACATTATCAGCAGCAGCAAAGTGAAAAACTCAACCTGTTGCACAATCAGCTTCAGCAGCTTTGTACGCAAGATGCCGCGTTTGAAGAACAGCTACAGGAGATTGAGCGATCGTTAGCAAAAGAAGCCGAAATTTCGGCAGGGGTCAGCCAGTTGCAGGAGGCGCGATCGCAACTGCAACGGCTCGATCAGCGCCAGCTTGAAGCAATGCCTTTGCTGCAAAGACGGCAACAGCTTCAGGCAACCTTCGATCGCGCCTCAACTCGGCTATCGGCTCGGTTAGACGAACTGCGAACCTCTCTCCAGCAACTGCACCCTCACCAGCAACGTCAACCCCATCTGCAAAAAGCGGCTGTAGAGATTGCCCTTCGTATCGAAGAACTCGAAAAATTGCAAGCGTATCAAGAGCAAGTCCGCGATAAAGGGTTAGAGCGACGGGCGTTTATGGAACGGCTCCAGGCTCAACAACGGAGCTATGAAACTCAGATTGCCGAAATCGATCACAAAATTCGACTTTTGCAAGCAGAACACCTTCCCAGCCAAGCTATTGAAGGACATCAGGGGGTTGCTTCAGAGTGGCGCGCCACGGCAGAAGGGGCTGATGCACAAACCGTAACGGTCACTAAACTTAAGCCACTAAACCTGCACCCTCAACCTTTCCCACCTTGCCCATTATGCAGCCGCCCATTAGATGAGCATCACTGGCAGTTGGTGCAGCAAAAGCACCAGGAGCAGAAACAAGAGGTGCTTGCCCAAGTGTGGGTGGTGCGCGAACAACTCACCGTGTCTGAACGCGAGATTCAGGTTTTGCGGCAAGAGTATGTGGAGATCGACCAAAAATTGAAACACTATGGGCAGACTCTAGAGCGGCGTGGGCAACTTCAAGAGCAATTACAAACAACCGCAGAGGTGCAGAAAAAACTAGAGCAACTGACGGCAGAAGCGATGCAGGTTGACTCAACGTTGAAGTCTGGAGAGTTTGAAAAAGATGTACAGCAAGAACTAGAGTTGCTCAATCAGAGTTTGCAGCAGATCAACTACGACGAGCGAGATCATGCTTTAGCGCGAGGAGCCGTCGATCGTTGGCGGTGGGCAGAGATTAAATTTGTGGAAATCAAGCAGGCGCGAAAGCGGCAAGAGCAGATCGCTAACCGACAGCCAGCCCTGCGATCGCAGATTACCACCCTTGAGCAGCAAATTGAGGCACTAAAACACCATCTGGCGATCGCCCTAGCAGAGCGCGATCGCCAAATTGCAGACATTGGTTATAACCTCGATCAGCACAACGCCATCCGCACCGCATTGCGAAATGCCCAATCGTGGCAGCTTCGCCATCAAGAACTGCGCCAAGCGCAACAGCACTATCCTCAAGCTCAGCAGCGATCGCAAGACCTCTCTCAAACTCTACAAGTCCGGCTCAACGATCTGACAACAATTACGCATCAATGTCAAGAATTGATCCGCTATTTAGAGCAGACTCCAGATCTGGCATCCCCCATTCACACGGTGGAACAACAGATTCAGCAACAAAGGCTCCAGCTTGATCAACACATCGTTCAGCTAGGGCGAGTGCAGCAGCAGCAGCAGCAGCAAGAAGCCCTGAGCCGAGACTATGAAGCGCTGACGATGCAATTGCACACCGCACGGCAGCAGAGCCGCGTCTATCAAGAACTTGCCCAGGCATTTGGTAAAAATGGCATTCAGGCACTGATGATCGAAAACATCTTGCCGCAGCTTGAAGCCGCTACCAATCAAATCTTATCTCGCCTCAGCGCCAACCAACTCCACGTCCAGTTTGCAACACAGCGTGCCCGCCATGCCAAGTCTAAAATCACAAAGGCAATGGAGACGCTGGATATTTTGATCGCCGATGCCCATGGCACTCGACCCTATGAAACCTATTCGGGAGGCGAAGCCTTTCGGGTAAATTTTGCGGTGCGGTTGGCGTTGGCGCGCTTATTGTCGCAACGAGCGGGAACGGCTCTGCAAATGCTGATTGTGGATGAAGGGTTTGGCACTCAAGATCAAGATGGTTGCGATCGCTTGATTGCGGCGATTAATGCGATCGCGCCCGAATTTGCCTGCATTCTCACCATCACTCACATGCCCTATTTTCGTGAAGCGTTCCAAGCTCGCATTGAAGTGGCTAAAACTCAAGACGGCTCACAGATCGACTTGTGCCTCTAGGTGTCGCTGTCAAGCGTTTTACATGAGCTTTTACAACCTTTGAAATAGAAGCAGCGTGGGGCTTCTGCCGTCAAGGGTTCCACTCCTACACCCTCAAACTGCTTTACCAACTTGATCGCCTCATACTAAAAAAGGCAACCCCAATCAGGAATTGCCTACCATGTCTGGAAAAGTAAAAATGTTTAGAATGAATCGGAAAGTTTGACGATCCTAAACTGCCTCGAAGTTTTTCTCGCCAGTGCGAATCCGAACGACCTGATCGACTGGACTGATGAAGATTTTACCATCCCCAATTTCCCCAGTTCTTGCGGCCACGATGATTTTGTCTACCACCATGTCTACCTGATCGTCCTCAATTACAATTTCGACTTTAAGCTTCTGCAAAAACTCGACTGTATATTCTGAGCCACGATAGCGCTCGGTTTGCCCTTTCTGTCGCCCAAAACCTCGAACTTCAGAAACCGTCATACCGACAATCCCAGCATTCACCAGAGCAATTTTGACTTCATCAAGTTTGAAAGGGCGAATGATAGCCTCAACTTTTTTCAAGCGCCTACACTCCTTATTTTTCTGCTACACCGACAGCATGACTCTATCTATCATCGTTACCCTACTCAAGTTTGTAACGAAAAATACATTTTGTGTTTAAACCTACTTCATGCGATCGCACCTAACCCAAAGTGTCTCACAATCGCAGCACTGTTTTCTTGAAAAACTATTACAGGGGGATAAACCTGTATTTTCTTTGATCAAGAAACGGCTGAAATTTACAGCGAAAACTCGTAGAACAAAAACCAATTAATCGGTCTCCGTAGAAGTTGATGAAACCGCTTTTAGGGTGAAGTTTTACTTCGAGGACGACGGCAACAACGGACGCACAATCAAGAAACCCGCCCCAAACGCTGTCACGACGATCAGCGCGATCGCAACTCCTAACCACCACCCTCCCAACGAGTTCCCAGCCGACTCAGACTCTAGTGAGACCTTACGGCGAGGTTTGCTGTCTTCCTCTGTCACCAAGGTTTCAGCCGGAAAGGGAGAATCGAAGCTAATCGACTTAGGAGCTAACGTTGGTGCGCGGAACGTTGCAGGGGCTGCCACAGGCGCAACATCTACCTTGGATAACCCCTCAAAACGAGACATGGGCTTAGAGCTATCTTGAGCAGCCATATTGACCTCCGCGAGACGTGAGACGCCAATAGCAGCTTGTCGCAAATTTAGCGCCGACTGAACGGCTTTCTCAATTTCGTGATGCAACCGTTGATTTTGCTGAACAAGCTGCTGATTTTGCTGCTTAATTGCATCTAGGGTTGTTTTAGTAGCTTGCAGTTCAGCAGTGACTTCGCGGTACAGCGAAATTGGAACCGAGGGCGCGTAAGCAGGGGGGGACGAGGGAACTGCCTGTCCGGAGTGATTCGCGTTTTGCATGGGAGAGTTTGACTTCATTGGAAAATTCGTATCAGCTTAAATGTGCAGATCTAGAGATAAGGTAAAGACCCGTGAGAGGCAGTTCCAAAATGTTGTGGTTTATAGGGTGTGCCTTGGTTTTTCTGCCCTTAGAATAGCTGCAATTACAGCAAGCAACGCGCTATTAGTCAAGTTTTTCTAAAAAAAGTTGCATTTTTCCGTGAAATTCAGGGTGTTTTAGGGTCAAGTTTAGTTCAGGACAATCCGCGCTAAGTGTATTCATTCCCTAATGTGAACCAATGATGATGAGCCACTATCTGTGAACCATCTGTGAGCCATCTGTGAGCCATCATCACACCACCGGCAACTCACTCTTCGCCTCTAAAAAACCGCTCGATTTCATCACCTCAAATAAATTTACATCCGTCTCTAGCAAGCAGGTATGCCCACTTTCTGGCAACACCACTACTTGAGCATCGGAAAACGTCTGTTTCAAGCGATATGCCTCCGTCAGCGAGGGCAGCAATTTATCTTTAGCGCTCGCCAAAATCAGCGTCGGACGCTCCAGCGTTTGCAGTTTCTCAGTTGGAATTTCAAACTTCGACAGCAGCGACATTCGCCAAACCGACGTTTTTTGCGGAACCGATCGCACCGCTTCTACCAACGCGTCGCGATCGGACTCGGAAATGCGCCCAAACGATGCCAGCAAGGGTAAAAGCGTGACTGAGGAGACCTGGTAAAGCGACTCTGGCAAATGACGGCTCAGTTGAGCGCCCCACGCAATCCAGGGTCTGCGGCTAAACGATGATGCCGGGTTGACCAAAATCAGCCGTCGAAATAACTGAGGTGCCAGCAGGGCAACTTTCATCGCCAAACATCCACCAAATGACTCACCGCATAAATAAACGGGGCGTTCCGCATAATCTGCAATCTCTGCTTCTACTAAATTAACCACTCGCTTTGCCAACTTTTCCCAACTCGTCAGATCATTCGGCGGGATCGCCAAACACCGAACATCAAATCCGGCTTCTAACCCAGCCGTTTGGGCCCGCAATAGTTGCCCTGTCCCGTCCATTCCAGGGAGAAACACAAATAGAGGCAATTCGGGCTTGAGGGCTTTGGGGGTCAGAAAGCAAGGGAGAGTAGAACGCATGACTAAAAGGGTAAAAAACGTATGGATAAAAGCACTAAGGCGTGGAATAGTATGAATGTAGGGTTCCCTGGGCGGGAGGTTCAGCTTATGAATAACATCCTTGCTGGAGCAAAGCATTGATTTCCCCATGGCAACGATCGCTGAGATCTCTGACCATTGCTTTGGCGTGTTTGCCCTGATATTTTTCGCGCTGGGTGGGGCTAATCCAGAGGGGACGCCCTATGAGCAGGTTAACATGTTGATACATAACCATGGGATGCCAGCCCTCTTGATCAAATAAGGGTTCTGACGGATCAAAAAAGCTGAGCAACCGCAAAGGAACTGCCGAATTCGTCGTTTCCGATTGAGCCGCGATCGCAACGGGCAAAATCGCCAAATCAGACACCGGAGCTTTGAGCGCCAAGTGGGCAAACCCGCGATGAAACTCTCCTACTTCATAGCGCGCTGGGCTGTGAATCATCGGCGGCGTTCCTTCCGGAAATAGCCCCACCACTTGCTGGGTTTTAAGCAACTCGGTCGCTTGCCGAAAGAAGCTCTGTTGCCGATGTTCTGCGCTTTCTAGCGGGAAGCACCCCCCCAGTTGGGTCACCACTTCGCGCATAACGGGCACTTGACCCATGTAGTGATGGCACGCAAACCGAATTGGGCGGTTGAGTGCGGTCATCAATAGCGGCGCATCTAAGAAACTGCGGTGGTTGCTCACCACTAAGACAGAGCCTTGGCGCGGCACGCGATCGCCATAGTAAGTATAGAGACGAGTGCCGATCGCGGTTAACAACAATCGGGACATCTGAAGCGGACGGTCAAAAAGCATGGAATCCAAAGCAATACCATTGAATCTGGAGATGAACTCTGAGGGACTGACAGACTTTAAACTCAATGCCCCAAACCGTCCTCACCCTGGTCTTCTCCCCCAAGAAAGAGAGCATGAGATGGATTGTCTCCTCGCTTCCGCCGAAGGAAAGATTAGAGATGAAGGCTTCGGAAGAGATGGGTCAACTTTAGTACTTTATATGTCGTAACATTGCTTTGCTAATAATATCAAGCTCCCCAAGGTACAGTTGCTACCTATTGCCACCTAAAATAGGGTCTCCCCGTTCACGCCTTAAATTAGATTAAAAAATAAATTAGATTAAAAAATCTGATCGAGCAATATTTAATTCAAGATTTAATTCAAGAAATAGTACTCCTGTACAGATCACTGGTTAATGTGACTGATAGTGTGGTTTCATAAACTAAATTTTCTAAAGTTGTATCTTTCTCAAAATTTAAGGTTTCCTGACTAATAATAAACAACGGTACTCGCTAAAATAAGCAGGATACTAAAAAGCCATAACTGGAATTGAAGTTTAGCCTTTAGGGTCATAGCGTCAACCAAGCGGTTAATTGAATTTAATTTTTTAGTGTTTATCTTTCACAAATGGTGCCCCCACAAAGAAACGTTCGGTAGATTGGGGGTTGTTTTTTTACGTTATCTATGACTTATAAAGCTGCAAGCAACGTCCCTTTTACGATCACAACGCCGCTCTATTATGTGAACGATTTGCCTCACATTGGGAGCGCCTATCCGACGATCGCAGCAGATGCGATCGCGCGGTTTCATCGCTTGCAAGGCAGACCAACACTATTTATCACCGGCAGTGATGAACATGGTCAAAAAATTCAGCGCAAGGCAGAAAGCTTAGGGCGCACCCCCAAAGAGCATTGCGATCAAATTGTCGAAGGCTTTACGTTGCTTTGGGAGCGGCTAGGCATTCGCTACGATCGCTTCATTCGCACCACCGACGAACGGCACGCCGCGATCGTTGAAGAATTTTTTCAGCGCGTTTGGGATAACGGTGATATTTACATCAATCAGCAAAAGGGCTGGTACTGCGTTTCGTGCGAAGAATTTAAAGAAGAACGGGATCTGATAGGGGATCATCACTGCGCGATTCATGTGAATCAACAAGCCGAATGGCGTGATGAAGAAAATTATTTTTTTCGCTTATCAAAGTATCAAAAAGCCTTAGAAAAACTCTACCAAGAACACCCTACTTTTATTTTGCCAGAGAGCCGCCGCAACGAGGTTCTAAACTTTGTAGAGCAAGGCTTACGAGACTTTTCCATCTCTCGAATCAACGTCGATTGGGGATTTCCGGTTCCGGTGAACCCTCAGCACACCATTTATGTTTGGTTTGATGCCCTACTCGGCTACATCACCGCCCTGCTCGAACCCGATCAGGAGCCAACTTTAGCAAATGCCTTGTCCAAGTGGTATCCGATCAATACCCATTTGATTGGTAAAGACATTCTGAGGTTTCATGCGGTATATTGGCCTGCCATGCTAATGTCGGCAGGATTGCCGCTCCCCGATCGCATCTTTGGACATGGATTCTTGATTCGGGATGGCGTAAAAATGGGGAAAAGCATGGGTAATGTCATTGATCCCGTGGCGCTGGTCGATCGCTATGGCTCTGATGCCGTCCGATATTATTTTCTAAAAGAGATCGAGTTTGGGCGAGATGGCATGTTTGACGAAACTCGATTCGTGAATATTCTCAACGCTGATCTGGCAAATGATCTAGGAAATTTACTTAACCGAACCCTACGAATGGCGCATAAATACTGCGGTGGCAAGGTTCCTGCCGTGCCCGGTGATAGTATTTCTGGGGAGAATCCGCTCAAGGCAGCCGGAGTTGGACTGTGCGATCGCGCTCACAAGGCATACAGCGCTCTCGCCTTTAGCGTTGCCTGCAACGAAATTCTTACTCTGGTGCGGATGGGAAATAAATATATCGACGATCAAGCCCCCTGGACTCTGTATAAACAGGGAAACCAAGCCGCCGTCGAGCAAGTGCTCTATGTCGTTCTAGAATCGGTGCGCTTAGCTGCCTATCTTTTGTCGCCGATTATTCCGGGGGTCAGTACTGCCATTTATCGCCAGTTGGGCTATGCTGTTGACTTTAGTAATGCACCTTTGCTAGATCAGGCGAGCACCGCTCCTAACCACGATGATTGGGGCATCTTATCGGCTAACCAACCCCTTGCAGACCCTCATCCCGTGTTTCAAAAGCTAGAGCTTTCGGGCGATCCCTCCCCTTAAATTGCTCTAGCTAAGCAACGAGTTAGGATTTGCAAATTTTTCATCAATAACATTCATAACAACTGAGGTATAGCAACTGTGTTGAACCCTATAAATCACGAACCAGAGACGGTCTTTTCACCAGAACATGTTCTTGAAAATCGGGGCAGAGTCGCGATTTTTATTGATGGTTCTAATCTTTTCTACGCCGCCTTGCAGCTTGGCATTGAAATCGACTATACCAAACTGCTTGTAAGACTCACCTCTGGCTCTCGCTTGTTGCGATCGTTCTTTTATACAGGGGTCGATCGCACCAACGAAAAACAGCAAGGGTTTTTGCTGTGGATGCGGCGAAATGGCTATCGGGTGATCTCCAAAGACCTGGTTCAGCTTCCAGACGGCTCAAAAAAAGCCAATCTTGATGTCGAAATTGCTGTCGATATGATGTCGCTCGTTGGCTCTTACGACACAGCCGTGCTGGTGAGCGGAGATGGCGATCTTGCCTATGCGGTGAATGCGGTGAGCTATCGTGGGGTGCGGGTCGAAGTAGTGAGCTTGCGATCGATGACGAGCGATAGCCTCATCAACGTTGCCGATCGCTATATTGACCTTGACAACATCAAAGAAGATATTCAGAAAACAGCGCGCAGCTATACCTATCGCCCTCTTTCTGGAATTGGTCTCGCCAGCGAGCTAGAGGATGAGCATTCGCTGTGATGCGTCTTGGGGAGCGCGTTAGACAGGCTGATCAGCCATAACCCAACCGTCCTTTAGCGCTTTTGGATTTGGCACTACCGCTTGTTAAACTTGGGGATCTTTCGGGGCAGGAATCCGTCTACTGTAGAGGGATCTGCCCCTTGTTTGTGTGAAATTTTGTTTTGTTAAGCATAGAGGAAAGCGACTGTGAGCCGAACGATCGCATCAAAAGGACTTGCCCTAAATCTGCTTCTCGTCACCCTCTGGGTCGGAACAGGAGCCTGCGCCAGACCCAATCGCTCGGCTGAAAAATTTGCTCAAGATACCGAAGCCGCCCAAACCTTCGACAGCAATCTCACGTTTAATAACGTCACGCTTCAAGAAGCCGACGAAAAAGGGCAACTGTGGTGGAAGGTGAAGGCAAAACAAGCGACCTACAGCGAAGATAAACGAAATGCCGTCGTTGTCGAACCGAAAGGCGAACTGTACCAAGACGGCAAACCGATTTATACGATCGAAGCTCAAAAAAGTGAGATTCAGCAAGATGGCAAATCGATCGTGCTAAAAGGAGCCATTACGGCAACCGCCATAAAAGATGGATCGGTCTTTAAGGGGAACGAGATCGAATGGCGTCCGACTGAGAATGTGATGTTTATTCGAGACCAGTTTACGGGCACTCACAAGCAGATGCAGATTGCCGCAAAACAAGGGCGTTTCTTAACTCGTGAAGATAAAGTTGATATTTCTGGAAGCATTGTGGCGACGCTCAACGATCCGCAAATGAAGCTGCAAACCGAGCATTTAATTTGGGATACAAAGCAGGAAAACATTGTGGGCGATCGCCCGATTCAACTGGAACGGTATCAGAATAAAGTCGTGAGCGATCGCGGCGGTGCTAATGCTGGCGATGTGGATCTCAAAACAAAAATCGTCACTCTCCGAGGCGATGCCAAAATTACTGCCAACGGGTCAAATCTCAATATTAGCGGCAACTTATTAACCTGGAATATCGACGCCCAAACTCTGAATGCCCCCCAGCCTGTGACGATCGTCAATCCGGTTCAACAAACAACGATCACAGCCAATGCAGGCAGTTTTGACCTCCAGCAGAATGTGGCTCGCCTAGAGGGAAATGTGCGGGGCAACGGTGAAAAAAATCAGTCTCAGCTTACGGCAAATCAGGTAACGTGGTTTCTTGACACTCAGCAATTTCAAGCAGAAGGCAATGTGAACTATAACCAGCAGAATCCGCCTTTCAAAATTGCGGGACCCAAAGCAAGTGGTAAATTAGACGATCAGCAAGTGGCGGTGAGTGGCAACAGCAGTAGCAGAGTCGAGCTTGAAATTGTGCCACAGGTTAGGTAGGGGACGCGATGGGTAAGGGATAGGGAATGCTGCGATCGCACCTTCTTTCTCATCAAGGAGATGCAGTCGGTATATTTTGGTGCTTGATGCGATTGCAATTGTATACCCCAAAGATCAGCCAACCGGCTAACAGTGCCGTGGTCAGCAGCAGCACCGGAACGGCACCAAATCGCACGACTAAAGGCGGGGCAGCAGCCGTAAACAAGCCGCCTCCCAC
This sequence comes from Myxacorys almedinensis A, assembly GCF_010091945.1. Lineage (GTDB taxonomy): Bacteria > Cyanobacteriota > Cyanobacteriia > Leptolyngbyales > Leptolyngbyaceae > Myxacorys > Myxacorys almedinensis. Next base: position 121,991 of record NZ_WVIE01000015.1, on the reverse strand, counting down.
GATCGGTTCAAAAAACAACTGCTTGTAAGCAAACCCCTCAAACGCCCCCGACTGGTTATCAGGATCAACCATTCGTAGCAGCAGCAGCCCCGTAGAGGTCACGCCCATAGACTGCCCCATATCTCCAATTCCCCGCTCAAACCAGTACACAGGCATGAGACGAGGCGCAATAAAGACAAACGCGAACACGTTCCAAGCAATTCCAGCCACCGACAGAATCAGAAAAGGGACAAGATTATCCCCCAGCACCGCGAGCGAAATTGTTGCCAGCGCGGTGACGATGGTAATGTCTAAGGCTAAACCGCCAATCCGCTCGATCAGCGGACGGCTAATCAGATAGGTTCGCCCGGTTTGCTTTAAGAGAATTTGCACGATGATACCGCCAATCAGCGCCATGGGAAACAGGGGAACATAGGTCAGGAGCACAAACCCAGTTCTGCCCCAAGTCACTGCCTCAAACCAGCGCAACCCTTCTAAAATCAACCAACCAATCGCGATCGCAAGTCCCACAAATCCAAAGTTGAGCGATAGCGGGTCAATCAACAGTTCGCGAAACAGTTTGGCTCTCGCCGTTTGAATATGCGCCGGTTCACCCGACGCCTGACTCTCCAGGTCTGATGTGTCGCCCACCAACGCATCACGCTCGACTTGGATATGCCCATGACGTCGCCCCCAATCGATCAACCAAGTGCCAGCAATTACCCCTGAGACCAACCCAACCGTTGCTAAAGCAAGCGCCAAATCTGCCCCAGCAGCGAACCCCAATTCTGTAAAGGTAGGAGCCATGCCTGCTGCGGTTCCGTGCCCGCCTTCAAACGCCACTTCAATTAGGCATCCGGCAATGGGTGGCAGCCCAAACATAGGCGTTAACAGAGTCATCGCCAGCAGCAATCCTACGACATACTGCCCCCACGCCAGAGTCTGACCAAACGCCGCTTGCGGAGAAGCTTTGCGCCAGATAGTGCGTAGTCCTGGAATGGGCTGTCCGAGAAAAATGGCGGCAAAGACGATATTGATAAAGATGCCAGGAGACTGTGCCCAGACCGCGCGGATAGTTTCAGAGAAGATGCCGCCCGCAAGCGCCGCCTCGGCATTCACCGTGCTCTTGACGATCGCACCTAAAATCCCAGGTCCTAGCCCTAACGCGAGCAGCCCCGCTACAACTGAGCTTGGAATATAGAGCGATCGCAAGACGCCAATTCGTTGTCGAACAAATCGCCCGACCAAAATCAAAATAGCGATAAGCGTAAATGCCCAGAATACGTCGATTAGCCTAAACATGGTCAAATGCAGCACTTCGCCGCCACTAGCGATGGATTAAAACTGACGAAATATCCTGGAGCGCCCTCCCCTAGCCCCTCTCCGGCAAAAGAAGAGACCAAAAGGGTCGCTCTTTTCCCAGAAAGAAGCAATCAGGAAGATAGGCGACCTGCTTTACGAGACGGTTTTCAAAGACGGTCTTGAATCGGCGTAAGTCCTAATGGACAAGATTATGTCACATCTGCTTTAAGAGATTTCTGCCTCTAGATAGGTGCAAGCTATAGCAAATCCTCAAACTCAGGGCGCAACTGGATAGACTTGAGCACATCTTTTATTTCTTGAGTGCGATCTTTTTTCACAATCAGGGTAACGTTGCCATCGCGCACAATCACTGTATCTTCTAGCCCAATCGTGACAATCAGATCATCTTTATCGGTGGCATAAAACAGTGCCCCTCGCGTGTCTAAACCAACATGCCGCGCCAACTCCACATTCGGATTTTCACTCTTGAGTAGCCGCTCGATTGCCGCCCAATCTCCCAGATCATCCCACCCAAACGTGACAGGTAAGACGCAGGCGCGATCGGTTTTCTCCATCAGCGCGTAGTCGATACTTTTCTTCGGCATCGTTGAATATGCCTCAAGCCCACGCTTTTCTAGCGGTAAAAGAATTTCTGGGGCATGGTGACGTAATTCTTGCAGCGCCACGTCTGCCCGAAATACGAACATTCCGCCATTCCAGCTAAACCGACCGCTCGCTAAAAAAGCCTCTGCTGTCTCTCGATCGGGCTTTTCAGTAAAGCGATCGACGCGATAGGCAGGAGAGGAAGACGTGCCAAATAGCCCCAATTTTTCACCCTGCTCAATGTAGCCGTAGCCTGTTGCAGCGTGGGTAGGCGCGATCCCCAGAGTTACGATCGCGGCGGCTTGTTTTGCCACCTCTGATGCCGCCTCCAAGGTTTTCTCAAACCCCGCCTGATCTGCAATCCAATGATCGGCTGGAAAAAAGCCAGTTATTACCGATTCTCCATAGCGTTTTGCAATCTCTAGCGTGCTCCAAGCCACGGCTGGGGCAGTATCTCGTCCTTCAGGCTCTACCAACAGATTTTGAGGGGGCAACTCTGGCAACTGTTCCAGAACTCCGTCTTCTAAATGAGATGCCGTAACAATAAACAGATGCTCCCATCCGCGAGCCGTGTTCAGCAACCGATCGGCGGTGGCTTGCAGCAGGCTACGACCACTTCCATCTAGACTTAAAAATTGCTTTGGACGGTGTTTCCGGCTAAGCGGCCAAAACCGCTCGCCTTTACCACCCGCGAGAATAACAGGTACGAGAGAGTGCGTCATGATCATTTAATGCGCGTTGCAGCCAGTCAGGGGCAAGGGTGAGGGTAAACACAGTCGATTGAAAATGGTGAATTGAAAATAGTGGAGCGCGAAAATTACGCCATTGAAGATAGCCTTCATCCGTCAACTCTTCTTTCTAGGGAAAGGAAAGCTAGGACTTTTGGTTTTCTCTCTTCTAGAAGAAAAGCTAGGGATAAGGGCGTTCTAGGACATAGCATTAGTTTTACAGATTTAAAGATTTAAGCTAGGACCAACCGTTCGGTCAGATTCTAATCAATCTAGATGGCTCCTTGCTCAATTCAATCTAATTTCTGTTGTTTCTTTCCACTTCTACCCTTTTCTTCATTAATCCCATCTTTCCGAAAAGTTGTGAATTGAAATGGAAGACTTAACTAGGAGGCCGAATTTATCTGATAAGCATTTATACTTATTAAAAGCATAAATTATTAGGAGGTTGGTGAGTGTAAAGTTAGGGCAAAGTGTCACCAGGACGGTTTTGTGATCATCAGGGTTTAAGTCAAGGGTTAAGAGGCTAGAGGCTGCGATCGCAGATCAACTGAGGACTTTCTTGAGGCAGAATATTCGCAGAAATCTCTTGATTTAATAGACTTTGATTACGGTAAATTTTGCGGGTGTATCGTGTTCTGGGCTGTTCAATTTGGGCAAAAGCAAGTAAATTACGTCTTGTAGATGAGCCGTGTTAAGAAAGTGATCCGCTAGTATTGCAGCAGGTTGCATTTAGGGACATTCTAGCGGGGCGAGTTTTTGAGGTAAGGGGAAGGGAGTGAAACCGTTGAAGAATCAATCCACGCTGAAGCAACCAGAGTTAGGTAACCCATCGGGCGCAACCCGTTCTCATCCTTCAGACCTTTCGGCTCCATCGCTTAAGCGCAAGTCCTCGGCTCGCTCGTTGCTATGGGCAATCACATTTCTGGCGACGGCTGGGATATCAGCAACCTTGGGCACAACTTTAGCTCTCATTGCTCCAATTCCTGGGGCTGTGGCTCCCTCAGAAGGGCAGAAGCTATTTGGCGACCTCTGGAGTAGCGGCTTTCAGTACCGAGTGTCGCGCCCTGTAAATATTCTGGTCATGGGGATCGATGGTGTTCCTGATGCTCCGGTTGGGTCAGACGAGATGTTTGCAGGGCGGAGCGACACGTTACTTGTAATTCATGTTGACCCGACGGATCGGTCTGTGAAATTGCTTTCTGTGCCCAGAGATACTCAGGTAGAGGTTCCGGGGATTGGCATTACCAAAATTAATCAGGCGAATGAGAGCGGCGGTCCGCTTTTGGCACGGGAAGCAGTAAGCCAAACTCTCAACGGCATTGAGATCGATCGCTACGTTCGGGTTAGCACCGATGCTTTTCGTGAACTAGTCAATTTGCTGGGGGGAGTCCAGGTTTATGTGCCAGAACCTATGCAATATACCGACAACACCCAAAAACTCAAGATTGATCTCACTCAAGGTTGGCAAACTTTAAACGGGGATCAGGCTGAGCAGTTTGCGCGGTTTCGCCAAGATAATTATGGGGATATTGGTCGGGTGCAGCGTCAGCAAGTTCTGATTAAGGCATTGAGAGAGAAATTAACGAGTCCCTTAGTTGTGCCTCGCATTCCCAGTTTGATTGGGATGATGCAAAAGTATATCGACACTAATCTCAGCGTTGAAGAAATGTTGTCGTTGCTCAATTTGGGGCTGAAATTAGATAAAGATGATTTTAAGATGGTGATGTTGCCTGGGCGGTTTAGCGCGCCGGACGAATTCAAAGCTAGCTATTGGATTATGGATCCCCAAGGGCGCGATCGCGTGGTGCAAGACTTTCTCACCCCTTCTTCAACCAGGCTAAGTTCTGAGCTTCCCAGCACGGATCTCAAGATCGCAGTTCAAAATGCGTCTGTGGAGGGGGAAGCGGCAGATCAGGTGATTCGCCATCTCTCAAGCTTGGGCTATACCAATGTTTATTTGACTAGGGATTGGAGCGAAGGGCAACAGAAAACCCAAGTTATCGTTCAGCGAGGGGATGTGCAGGCGGCAAAAGCGCTTCAAAGCGCCCTAGGTTTTGGTACGATCGAGGCGTCTTCGACAGGCGATCTCGATTCTGATCTGACCATCCGAGTTGGAGATGACTGGCTGACCCAACAGCACTTGAACGCTTATCCTTAACCTGCCATGTTGTCAATTACGCCAGACCCGATTAAAGCAAGTCTGTTTCGACCGATGCCGTGGTGGGCGGTGATCTTTCGGCTTGCGATCGCAACATTTTTCGCCTGGGTTTGGATTTTGCTCAGCGCGGCTCCCGTCAATGCCCAAGAGATGAAAAACTACGCCCATGCTCAAATTGAAGAGCAAGATTTCTCTCATCAAAATCTAGAGGGATATACGTTTATGGCGGTTGAGGCGAGAGGAACAAATTTTCAGGGAGCCAATCTCAAAAGCTCGATGTTGACCAAAGGAAATCTTCTACAAGCTAATTTGGAGGGAGCCAGTCTAGAAGATGCGTTGGTTGATCGAGTGACGCTTTACAAAGCAAACTTGGCAAATGCAAATCTAACAGGGGCAACGCTTTCCAACAGCATCCTCGATGAAGCGGAGATTACGGGTGCAGACTTTACCGATGCGATCGTGGATCGATACACGGCAACTCAACTGTGCAAACGGGCAGCAGGCAGAAATCCTGTAACCGGAGTAGAAACCCGCGAGAGCTTGGGTTGCCGAGATTAAAGTTTCTAAACAAACGTGAGTTCGACAGAGTTCCTGCGCTGCGATCGCAGATCCGGGAAGCGGCAAACAACGAAGCAGATAATCTATATCGAATTCACGTTAAACAAATCTAACCAGAGCACATCGACCCACTCAGAGATTCCAACTCAAAAAACGCTGGGGTGTAAAGGCAATCGTTTAATTTTTAAACGCTAACCTTTAGACTGCAAATTACGGACTAGAACTCACTTGAGCCGCTTTTTGCAACAATGAAAAAGCGGTGTCAGCTAAAATTTGGTGCGTTCTGGTCGTGGGATGAATGCCATCCCAAAAGAGAAATTCGTTTGGTTGAGTACAGGTTGGGGTGTTGAGACATCCATTCGTTACATTTGTCAGCCCAAATTGGCTAGGAGATGCGATCGCATCTCGATATAAACCACTCACATCTAAGGTAAAAACTTGGGTGTCTGCTCCTAACGTTTGATTTAGGGATTTCAAAGCTTGCGCTAACGCTGCATTGTGCGCCTGTGTTGTACGGCTCAGCGCAGCAGCAGATGCCCGGTTGCGCGTGGCTGGAAGACGACCTAGATCGGGCAAATTTGCCACTAAAAATTTTTCTGCGCCAGTTTTAGCCAACAAGTTAATCGCAGTGGTGATGTTTTCAACCACAGGCTTTGAATTGTTTTCTCCAGATAAATAATCATTTGCACCGACCCAAACAACATACAGCGCTGTAGGATCGCCCTGCGGATGAGTTTCGATAAAGTTTTGAACTTGAGCCAAAACGCCAGGGATACCATTTTCGCGGTAATTTGCCGTTGTTGCACCGCCATAGGCAAAATTTTCGGTCTGCTCGGTTCTCAATCCTAACTTTTTTGATAACTGCTCAACCCACACCAAACCGTTAGAATAGCGCCCCTGAAAATAAGGCGGCGTGGGCGGATAGGCACCTTCTGTCTCACGAAACACGTTGCCTGAGTCAGAAAGACTGTCGCCAAACACATAAAGCTGATTAATCTGGGAAGGGATGGGAGAAGCCGCTTGTAGCCTTTGAGTTTGAGAGTTGGGAGGCGAAACATTCTGAGGCTGAACGATCTGAAGTTGGGTTTGACACGATGCCATCAATCCGGTTAACACTACCAAACCTAAACATCTCATAGGGGACAGTTTCTTCATGGAATCACTTGCGTTTACAAACATCAGCGTAGGCAAATACATCTGTGAGTTCACTGTCTTTGGTCATAGATATCTTCGGTCATAGATATTAGAGTTGACACAATTTCTAGCGTATCAAGTTGAGCGTATCAAGCTAGGCATGGCTAAATCAGGGTGTGAATGGCTGTCTTTGACATGGTTTACAGCGCTTAGATGGCTTATAGTGCAAGGATAAAGATTTTTGAAAGAGTCGGCAATCTAACGATCGCAGCAGCTTGTCATCTAATATATGTAATGCAAGTATATGTAATGCAAGTTGAAAAATAGACGAGAGCAGACGGCTTCAAGTGCTTGTCCCAATGCGCTACAGTTTAGTAGACCCGTACTGATTGATTCGGCATGACCGTTTCTCCTCCAGAACCAAATTCTACTCACGGCGTTCCTGATCGTTTGATCAAACATGCGGTGCGCTATGCCGATCATCAATTGGTCAACCGGAACGATCTCACTCCAATGATGCGTCACTACGCCGACGTAAAAGATCAGTATCCCCATGCTATTTTGCTCTACCGAGTTGGCGATTTCTACGAAACGTTTTTTCAAGATGCGATCGTCATTTCGCGAGAGTTAGAAATCGTCCTGACTTCTAAGGATGGGGGTAAAGATGTGGGGCGAGTTCCGTTATCTGGCATTCCTCATCATGCCCTTGATCGCTACTCTGCCCAGTTGGTTGAAAAGGGGTATGCGATCGCGGTGTGTGATCAGGTAGAAGATCCGGCTGAAGCTCAAGGCTTGGTTCGTCGCGAAATCACTCGTGTGATTACACCCGGAACCATTCTAGAAGAAGGAATGCTCAACGCTCGACGCAACAATTTTTTAGTCGCAGTGGTGATTGCTGGAACCCACTGGGGGCTTGCTTATGCAGATATTTCAACCGGGGAATTTTTGACCACCCAATCGAGCGGGCTTGATGCCCTCAACCACGAAATTACTCGGCTCCAGCCCGCAGAAATTTTATGCCCGACCAATGCACCTGATTTAGGACGATTGCTGCGCCCCGGAGAAACGTCGAAACAGCTACCCGATTGTTTGCCGACTCAGTTTTGTTATACGCTGCGATCGCAAAGTCCTTTTTCCCAAGTAGAAGCACGTCAGCGATTATTGCAACGATTTCGAGTGCGATCACTAGAAGGAATGGGCTGCGAACATCTTCCGCTCGCAGTTCGGGCAGCAGGTGGATTGCTAGAGTATTTAGAAAGCACATCAGAACGAACTGTTTTAGATCGAAAAAAACATATCACTCCGCAGCAAGTTCCGCTTCAGCCTGTTTGTACGTATACACTCACAGAATATTTAACACTGGACAATCAAACTCGGCGCAATCTAGAGATCACTCAAACTGTTCGCGATGGAACCTTTCATGGATCATTACTGTGGGCACTTGATGAAACAATAACGCCAATGGGAAGTCGAGCGCTGCGGCGATGGCTATTGCAACCCTTATTAAACATTTCTGAGATCCAAGCGCGACAAGAGACGATCAAAGAATTAGTCGAAAATGGCATCCTGAGAGATGATCTGCAACGGCTGTTGCGACAGATCTATGACCTCGAACGCTTAGCGGGGCGTGCCGGATCGGGAACTGCCAGCCCGCGCGATTTGGTGAGCTTGGCAGACTCGGTGAGTCGGCTGCCAGACCTGAGTCGGCTTGTTGCCACAGCGCGATCGCCCTACCTGAAAGCGTTGCAAAACGTCCCCCCGGTTTTAGAGCATCTGGGAACCCGTCTCCACGCTCATCTCGTTGAGCGTCCGCCGTTAGCCATCAAAGACGGGGGCTTGATTCGCCCTGACATCGTTCCGCAGTTAGACGCCATGCGGCAGCAGGCGACCGCCGACGAAAAATGGCTGGCAGACCTGGAAGTTTTAGAGCGCGATCGCACTGGGCTTTCAACCCTGAAAGTAGGATATAGCAAAACGTTTGGCTACTTTATCAGCATTTCTCGTAGCAAAGCCGATCAGGTTCCTCCAGAGTACGAGCGCAAGCAAACCCTCACCAACGAAGAACGGTTTATCACCGCAGAACTCAAAGAGCGCGAAAGCCGAATTCTCAACGCTCGCAAAGAGTTGGGAGCAATGGAGTACGAAGTTTTCGTGAGTTTGCGGACAGAAGTCGGAGAACAGGCAGAACTGATTCGCTCTGTGGCTCATGCGGTCGCGGCGGCAGATGCCCTGGCAGGCTTGGCAAAGGTGGCGGTATATCAAGGCTACTGTTGCCCTGACATGGTGGCAGGTCGAGACATTGCGATCGGAGAAGGTCGTCACCCGGTGGTAGAGCAATCGCTGCCTGCTGGCTTTTTTGTGCCCAACTCTACCCAACTTGGCAAGAGCGATCACGATATTGCTCCTAGCCATCCTGATCTGATCGTTCTCACCGGACCCAATGCCAGTGGCAAAAGCTGCTACTTACGGCAGATTGGGTTGATCCAACTGATGGCACAGATGGGCAGCTTTGTTCCTGCTGAGCATGCTAGGCTGGGCATTTGCGATCGCATCTTCACTCGTGTTGGGGCAGTCGATGATCTCGCCACCGGTCAATCGACTTTTATGGTAGAGATGAACGAAACCGCCAATATTCTCAACCATGCCACCGCGCGATCGCTCGTTTTACTCGATGAAATCGGGCGGGGAACGGCTACCTTTGATGGGCTGTCGATCGCCTGGGCAGTTGCTGAGCATCTTGCTAGCGAGGTTCGCGCCCGCACTGTTTTTGCCACTCACTACCACGAACTCAACGAACTTGCCTCCCTGCTACCCAATGTCGAAAATTTTCAGGTGACCGTTAAAGAGATGCCCGACCAGATTATCTTTTTGCACAAAGTCCAACCGGGCGGAGCCGATCGCTCCTACGGCATCGAAGCAGGACGCCTCGCCGGACTGCCGCCCTCTGTAATCGATCGCGCCCGACAAGTGATGCATCAAATTGAGAAACATAGCAAAATTGCGATCGGTCTAGGGAAAGGCAAACCCAGCGACCCAACCACCCCTCAACCCGACAGCGATCTGACGACCCAGCTAGATATTTTCAGGTAGGCGCCCCGTTGTGGGCAGCACTTGAGCAAGCTGCTGAAAGGGGTTTGGTTGGGCAATTAGCTTGGCTGCCTCTTGCTTGGGTACCGGCTTGGAAAAGAGGAAGCCCTGAGCATATTCACACTTTAGCGCTTTTAGCTGGGCAAGTTGCTTGGTTGTTTCCACGCCCTCTGCCACCACATCCATGCCCAAATTCCACGCCAGAGTAATAATGGTTCGCACTAGCTCTAACTTTTCTCCATCCACGTCTACCCGGCTGATAAAAGATTGATCAATTTTCAGCAAATCCATTGGAAAGCGATAGAGATAGCCCAAAGATGAATAGCCTGTTCCAAAGTCATCCACCGATAGCTGAATCCCCATGGCTTTCAGTTGCAACAGCATATCCATCGCCGATTCGGTGTTTTCCATGATGGCGCTTTCGGTGATCTCTAACTTTAAACTGTGAGCGTTTAGCCCCGTTTCTGAGAGCGTTTGCCGGATTTGCCCAATTAAACTCTGCTGGGAAAACTGGCGACCAGATAGGTTGACACTGACCGTCAACGGAGGATCGTGGGGAAAGGCATCTTGCCATTCTTTGAGTTGTCGGCAAGACTCTCGCAACACCCACTGACCCAAGGGAATGATCAGTCCGGTTTCTTCGGCGATCGGCACAAATTTAGCTGGCGAAATGATCCCTTGTTCAGGATGCTGCCACCGCACGAGCGCCTCAAACCCCATAATTTTTCCAGTCGCCAGTGCCACGATGGGCTGGTAGTACAACTCAAAATCTTGATGGTCGATCGCTTTTCGCAAATCGTTCTCCATCTGCATCAGCGCCACTACATGGGTATGCATGTCGGTATCAAACACTTCATGACAGGCTTTGCCTTGGGCTTTTGCCCGATACATCGCAATATCTGAGCCGCGCAGCAAATCTTCTGGACGCTCAAAATCGGTTGTGCTCAACGTGATGCCGATACTAGCAGAGGTGAAAACTTCGTGCCCACTGAGCGAGAACGGGCGAGAAAGCTCTTCCTGAACGCGATCGGCAACTTTAGTTGCATCGCCTTCGTGCTGAATATTTTCCAGCAAGATGGTGAACTCATCGCCGCCTAACCGGGCAACGGTATCTAGACTCGATATACACGCTTCTAACCGCCGCGCGATCGCAACCAACAGTTGGTCGCCAATCATATGTCCCAAACTGTCGTTGATCACTTTAAAGCGATCGAGATCCAAAAATAGAACCGCAAACTGATAGTTACTGTCCTGCTTCACCCGGTTCACTGTAAGGGTGAGCCGCTCCATAAATAAGAGCCGATTTGGCAACCCGGTCAGCGGATCGTGAAACGCATTGCGGCGAAGCTGCTCTTCTGCAAGCTTGCGTTCTGTCACTTCTCGCATAACAGAGACAAAGTGAGTCACTTGCCCTTGCTCGTTGCGAATCGGAACCATGTTCACATCTACCCAAAAATGAGTGCCATTCTGACGGTAGAGAATGACTTCTGCCCTAACGGCTTCATGATCAAGCAAAGAGGTGCGGATCAGATTTAATTCGGCAGCCTCCGTTTTTTCGCCCAGCAAGATTTGCGCCGACTTGCCGATGATCTCGCCAGAACTATGCCCCGTTGCTCGGGAAAACGCATCGTTGACATAAACAATTCGCAAACTAAGGGGATCGTCAGTGGGTTCCGCCTGGGAAATCATCACGATTTCATTGGCATTCACCACAACAGATTCCAGCAGCCGAAGATACTCTTCTAACCATTTTCGTTCTGTAATGTCTTTGAGCGTGATCAGCGTGCCAACAGGCTGACCTTGGTTGCTGCACAGTAACGTCGAATTCACTTCTGCCCAAAACTTTCTGCCGTCTTTGCGCTTGAGTTGTCCCTCTTTCCAGCCGTAAAACTGCCGCGACTTATTGGTTTCATCTCCCTGAAAATCTAGCCAGCCATCGATCGCAGAGAAAAAGCGATCGGCGGGTTTGCCCACCATCTCCGCAACCGAACACCCCACCAATTTTGCCATCCGAGAATTGACCACAAGCACACAATCTTCAACATCTGTGATCACTACCCCATCATTTAAATTCTCGACGACTGTTTGCAAGAGCCAATCTGTTTCTCTGACACCCTTGAGATCAGGTTTGAGGTTCTTACTAATTGGGGTTTCCGTCGCCACCATTGGCTCTTTGGGGGTTTCCGCTTCCACATGCTGAAGGATTTTTGCCATGCCGCTTACGAGGTGAGGGTTGGAGCAGGTAGGGTTAGAAGGCGCAACCAGGTAAATTGCATAAACCTGCTTTTGATTATGGATGCGCTTGCAAATCTAGAAACTTAATCTCAAGGAAAAAAATTTATCCAAATTTGACATCGCCATCGGGCGAACAAAGTAGAACTTTACAAATCAGTTGACCGCTTACCCGCCTTAGTGAGGTACACCCTTTTAGATCACAGTCTTCCTCGCTCAGAGAAAAATACGTCAAGTTGGCAGAGTGCCGTTAGTTTACTTTTCCCGGAAAGCCTAACCAATGACCACTCGTTGGCGAATTAGGCTTGCCAACTCGGGTGCGTGGTTTTGGGGCAGGGCATGACTGGCACCCGGTAAGATCACTAGCTCTGCTTGGGGAATGCGTTGAGCATAAGTTTGGCTATGCCAGAGGGGAATCGTATCGTCTTGGTCGCCCGTAATTACTAAGGTAGGCACGGCGATTCGATGGATATCTTTTTCAACCGTATCGATCGCATCTTCAGGACGGAGTCGATCAACCAGAAACGATCGGGCTGCTGGTTGGGCGTTGAGTTGTTGTCGAAACCAGGCAATTTGCGCTAGGGGTTTCTCTTGCCCAAAGGCTCTGGCAATGGGAGTTACAACGTGAAGCGCCCAGTCTATGAGCGGGGTTTGCCAAAGCAACGGGCGGAGATGGTCGTACCGTCCTGCGAAGCTATCATCTCGAATTCCGGCTGGGGCTGCCAAAATCAACCCTTTGACCATTTCTGGATGCCGCACCGCATAAGCAGACGCCACCCATCCCCCAAATGAATGTCCTAAAAGGTAGAAACTCTCTAGCTGCAAAGCTTCTACCGCACGGCGCACAAATTCGACTTCTTTGGCAACGGTGTATTGGATCATGGGTTTGGTTGAATCCCCAAAGCCCAGCAAATCAAGCCCGATACAGTGATAGTGATGAGCCTGAAGCGCAGCCCCTTTAGCGTTGCTAAGCTGATCCATAAGCGGCAACCAACACCCCGCGTCGCCCATAAAGCCATGGAGCATTAGCAGTGGGGTGCCATCTCCCCGTTCTAAATAGGCAGCGTGGGCAGACTCTAGTCCGTCAAAACTAAGATGGATAGGCAGAGAATATTTTTTGAGCAAGGGATACTAAGTTCTGATGCTGTCTTTACTGTACCTAAGCTTCGTCCACTACGTATAGACTGAGTGATGTTCCTGCTCTGTATTGTCCAGAGGGAAGTCCCTATCTTATGCTCGATCACCGTGATGTTTCTGCTGCGGCTCAGGGTGCCAAATGCTAATTTTTGGTGAAATTACGTTGATGTTGCCCCAGCATCCAGAAACATGTAGTATTTTATACGTAGTTGAATTTATTTTTTCAGTAGAAGTTTGGGCTAATCTCCCGCCGAAGTCAGGTTTTTGCTAACTTCAGCCATGGCGTTAGAGCGTTGTTATGAACCGAGTTGCTCCCGACAGTGCTTTTTTAAATGGCTTGGTCTTGGGTCGGCAAATCAGGCTTGATGTACTGATAAATTTATGTGCGGAAAATACGTATATGTGATTGGAGGAAGTCAGGATGTCCTTAGAAAGTGCAACTCGGTTTTTAACGGCGGTGGCGGGCGATCAGTCGATGCGCGAGAAGTTTAACATGGTGAAAACGCCCGAAGACTTCTTGAGCATCTCCCATCAATTGGGCTATTGCTTCACCACAGCAGAGCTTTACAAAATTGTATCAGACCTGAGCGACAGCAGCAGTTTGCGTCGATCGACAGGCGTTTGGAAATGGTTGCGATCGCAGCAGTGGGTTTAAACCAAACCGATGCTTTGAAGCGTGAGTTTTCTCGTATGATTGGAGGATGAAATTTTTCTCAAGATTTTTAGCCGCAACGCTGGCTACTGTCCTCCTACCTGCCCTTATGGTTATGGCTCAGACTGCCACCATCACACCTGGAGAGAACCTGGTTGTTGAAGGGATTCCGCCGATTCCGTCTGCTTTGGCAGAAACCGTTGAGCGCTATACCCAATTTCGGTATGCCAGTTTGTTAAGTTGGCATCCTACCCGGCGAGAGATGCTGATTTCAACGCGCTTTGGGGAGGTGCCGCAGGTGCATTGGGTCAAAACCCCACTGGGCAGCCGGCAGCAGATTACGTTTTTTCCTGAACCAGTGGCTGGAGCTAGCTTTCAGCCGACGCAGGGCGACTACTTTGTGTTTAGCAAAGATATCGGTGGAAATGAATTTAGTCAAAACTACCGATATGACATCGCTTCGGGTAACATAGCGCTGCTGACCGATGGCAAATCTCGTAATAGTGGTGGGGTATGGTCAAACAAGGGCGATCGCAGAGTCTATACATCCACCCGTCGTAACGGGAAAGACGCCGATTTCTACGTGGTTGATCCGCAGAACCCAGAAGAGCGCTTGTTATCCCAGGTTGAGAGCGGAGGGTGGGGCGCTGCCGATTGGTCGCCTGACGATCAAAAAATTCTGGTTCAAGAATATATTTCTGCCACCGAAAGCAATCTCTGGATCGTAGATGCGACGTCAGGGGAGAAAACGCTAGTTACTCCAAACGCTGGCAAAAGCAAGGTTTCCTATGAAGGGGGAGCGTTTAGCAAAGACGGAAAAGGATTATATGTGGTTAGCGATCGCGAGTCTGAGTTTCTGCGATTGGCATATGTCGATCTTGCGACGCGACAGCATACCTACTTGACCAGCCAAATCCCTTGGGATGTGGAAGAATTTGATCTGTCAGACGATGGGAAATTGCTTGCGTTTGTGACCAATGAAGATGGAGCAAGTGTGTTGCACCTGCTTGAGACGGCAACAGGCAAGGAAAAAGCTCTACCCAAGCTGCCGATCGGGCAAGTGAGCAGTATTTCTTGGCATTCAAACAATCAAGATTTAGGGTTTACGCTGGTGGCAGCCCGATCAACTGCTGATGTCTATTCGCTAAATGTGACCAACAACACGATTGAGCGGTGGACAGAAAGCGAGACAGGAGGGCTAAACACTGCCAATTTCTCGGAACCAGAACTGGTTCGCTGGAAAAGCTTTGATGGTAAAACCATTTCTGGATTTCTCTACCGACCGCCCGCCAGGTTTGAAGGCAAGCGCCCAGTGATCATCAACATTCATGGCGGTCCAGAAAGCCAGTTTCGTCCCAGTTTCTTGGGGCGACTAAACTACTATCTCAATGAGTTGGGCGTTGCGATCGTATTTCCAAATGTCCGAGGATCGACGGGCTACGGTAAAACCTTTGTCGATTTGGATAATGGATTTCGGCGGGAAGATTCGGTGAAAGATATCGGGGCGCTCTTAGATTGGATTACCACACAGCCAACGTTAGACAAAGACCGAATTTTGGTAACCGGCGGAAGTTATGGTGGCTATATGTCTTTGGCTGTCGCAACCCGATATAGCGATCGCATTCGGGCGGCGATCGACATTGTAGGAATCTCGAATTTTGTGACGTTCCTAGAGCGAACCGAAAGTTACCGTCGTGATTTGCGACGGGTTGAATATGGGGATGAACGCGATCCAAAAATGCGAGCGTTTTTGCAGAAAATTTCGCCGGTGAATAACGCCAGCGCCATCAAAAAGCCGTTGTTTGTGGTGCATGGTCAGAATGATCCGCGGGTGCCTTTAAATGAGGCAGAGCAAATTGTTAAAACCGTTCGTAATAATCAGGTTCCCGTGTGGTATTTGATGGCAAAAGATGAGGGGCATGGATTTAGTAAAAAGAAAAATATCGATTTTCAGTTTTATGCAACGGTGATGTATATCCGAGAAACGTTGCTGAAGTAGCGCTGAAGTAGCAGGGTAATCTGGGTGAGTTGGGGCATGGTTGCCTCTGTGCAACTCACCCGCAAGCAAGACAAGGGTGAATAATTCGGGATTAAAACTCTGGTAGCTCACCCCTGATCTGGCTTATATTCTCGAACGGTGCCCAATCCGACGGGTTGCTTCTAAAATCGCTTCTACGTCTTCTTCGCTGGGTCGCCGCACATAGTTCACTTTGATTTCTTCGAGCAGATCGATTGCCAAGGTTTGCAACTCTCGAATCGATTGCTCGCGCTGCAATTCAGTAGCTAGAGTCTGTCCAAAGTTTTTGACCAGGCTACTGATCAATGCTGCTCCGGCTTGGTCTTCTAGAGCGGTGACGATCGCGCTATAAAGTCCCTGGGTGACTTCAGTTACCAATCGCTCGTTGATCTGGCGGGGCAAGTCTCCTACCATGGGCAGAGCTTTGAGGGCTTGATAGGCAGGCGACTGGTTAAGAATCATCTCGATCGTGTGGCGCATCAACGCTTCAAGATCGGGCTTAATTTTCGGCAACACTCCATACACTGTTGCCTGGAGTACGTGAGTTGCCAGATCTTGCAATTCATCGCGCTGATTGAGATCAATATAGGGGCGGTTAGCAGTCTCTAGCAGCCATCGAATCATTTCTCCCCGTGCGATCGCATCTTTTAACCGATTGATCACCTGCACAACAACAACTTCTGCCATGTCTTCCGAAATGTTGGCAACAAAGCCTCGACTGGCTTGAACCCGAAGCCGGGTGAGGTTGATAAATCTGGCATGTTCTAGCCGCACTAATGTCGGAATCAGGCGCAGCCATCGCCAGAAGGGAAGCAGTAGAAACAGATCATACCAACGCCACAGCATGGCATCGAGCCGCGTGAGACGGTTGAATCGGCTGAGGTAAGATGTTCGGGCTAAAAACTCTAACCCAAAGAGCACCATAAATGGCGCATCGAGCAGCCAAAACCAGTCGGTAAATTCACCGTTTTCGCCGATGCTACGGTAATAGTTGGTAGCGAATAAGGGGCGGATGTCGGTATTGAAAAAGGTTAGTTCTGAATCGACGCCTTTTTGCGCCAAATATTCCCGGCTCCAAAACGTAGCAAACGCCTGACGAGAGGAGCCGGTACGCCGTTGCCCAACAACGCGATCGCGCATCCGGTTTTTAATCTTCTCCAGGGTTCCAGACTTGTTAGCCGTTGAAAACGGGTTGCTTTGAATCAGGTCGTCGCTGCGATCGCGCAACTCTTGCAACTGAGTTTGCACTAACGCACTTTGCAGCCCGCCTTGCTGAAGGGCACGCTCTAACTGCTGGACGCTGGCTAAGTAGCCGTCTGTGTCTCTGTGCGGCTCAATGCCTTTCACACGGTCATACTGCTGCACCACTGCCGGAGCCGTGCGAAACCAGAAATCTCGCCACGGCAGATAGGTGATATCAAAAATAACGAGTCCAAGGTTTGTAAGAGCCGCGATCGCCATTGCTCGTTCAAACCAAAGATTTTTGCGACGAAAGAGAGGCGGCGTACTAGGTAAAACACGAGCCATACAGCCAGGATGCAAAGAGGGTATAGGCTCTAGGGTACAGGCTGCTGAGGATAAGTGGTGAGATTACTGCTTAACTCTGCCCTATCGCTCAGCGCTACGACTTCTGTGCAGACTGAGGGCAATAGTGCTTTGGCGCAACCTGCACTGCCATCGAAGCCATCTCAACCAATACTTCTGTTTGGGCACCGTCGTTCTGCTGGGCCGACTCTACCATTTCACGATATTTTATTTCCATAAATTCGCTTTCGCTTTTGCCAGCCTCAAGCGCTTGACAGAAGTTTTGAGCCACGTTGATGAGTTGCTCCGGGTTGTTTTCTACTATTCGGGAAACCCTTGAACCTGAGCCACCATAGCTTTTCAGCAGTTTCTGAACCTCTGCGAGAAAAGCAGCATTCTTCTTAGAATCTTTGGCAGCTTTCTGAGTATCAAATCCGCACACAGAACTCGTGAGATCAATAACTCGATTCCCCACTTTCATGTAGCAGGTGTAATCAGGCGAGGAGGGCGCAGCCAGGGCAGGAGCGATGCTGGTCAGCACGCTGAGTAAGAGAGAAGCTGAGATTAATGGTTTTAACATGGACGGGCTGAGGTCGGGTACTGCTCAAGCATTAACCAACTCTCATAAAGCAAATCCAGGGAATGTACCAATAATCAATAAATTTTAAGTAAAGATTATTTGAATCTTTGTCTTCCTTGGATCTTGCATCAATTTCATGAGTGCGAGTTCGTTATTGCGATCCTGCCCTGAAAGAAAATTGTGGTGCAAAGCCTTTGGATTTCTCTCCTACACTGCTTTAGTGGAGATTCCTAGGGAATGCTGAAATGGCGATCGCACTGGGCTAACTACTGAAAAATCTGATGAATTCGCTGATGTTGAACATTGCAAACAGACCTTTACGAACAGACCTAATTATGCATCCTTCATTTTGCATTCTATAGAACTCTTAGAGAAAAGTAGAGCGCCCTGAAAACGGCTCTGAGTAGAGATAATCTGTTTCGGTTTCTGACAAAGACTCTAGAGCAATCCTCGGCAGAAAGCCAGTGTTTCTACGGATTGTTTATATATTCTTCATAAACAAATGAAAAAATCTGCGGAATTTACGGACATATCTCAATGCAAGCGTATTGTTTCTTGAAACGCTCAGGAGCATTCATAAACGCCAAAGAAATCGCTATAAGCCAAACTGCATCAGGATTGTTCTGTTTGGTAAAAAAGCTCTAAAGCAATCTAGAAAACCCGGCAGCGTATTACTACGGACTCAACTAACCTGAACTTTCTTTTTTATCAAGCAATAATAAAGTCTTCTAGAAATCCCATGCTGCTCAGAAAGCCCTGTGCCTCTTACCCAGAGCCTCTATCCTAGAAGAGAAAGCGCATACGATCGCAGACAACAATGACAGATTTTCAACCGATACAGGTTCTAGGGGGCGGATTAGCAGGCACAGAAGCCGCTTGGCAAATTGCCCAGGCAGGCGTTCCGGTGATTTTGCATGAGATGCGCCCAATAGTGCAAAGTCCGGCTCACCATAGCGAACACCTGGCAGAACTGGTGTGCAGCAACTCGTTTGGAGCGCAAGCTACGGATCGATCGTCGGGTCTACTCCATGAAGAATTGCGGCGGTTGGGATCGATTGTGATTGGTAAAGCAGATGAGCATCAGGTTCCGGCAGGGGGAGCGCTGGCTGTTGATCGGGCGGTGTTTAGCCAAGATTTGACGGAGACCCTTTCTCGTCATCCGCTGATCGAGGTGCGGCGGGGGGAAGTCACAGACATGCCCACCCAAGGAATTGGGGTGCTGACAACTGGACCTCTGACCACTCCTGCCCTAGCGGACAACCTGCGTCAATTTACAGGCATGGAGTACATGAGTTTTTTTGATGCGGCAAGCCCGATCGTGGTGGGAGAATCGATCAATTTTGAGACGGCATTTTTGGCATCTCGCTACGATCGCGGGGAAGCGGCTTATCTCAACTGCCCACTCAACCGAGACCAATATTTGCACTTTTGGCAAGAGTTGAGCAACGCAGAACAAGCGGAACTCAAAGAGTTTGAACGCGAAACCGCAAGGTTTTTTGAGGCGTGTTTACCAATCGAGGAAATGGCACGGCGGGGTGAAGATACGATGCGTTATGGTCCGATGAAGCCGGTCGGATTGTTTGATCCACGCAAAGGCGACTTCCGCGACCCGGAAAACAAACAGCATCGCCCGTATGCGGTGGTGCAACTGCGGCAAGAAGATAAAGCGGGTCAACTTTGGAACATGGTCGGGTTTCAAACTAACCTGCGCTGGGGCGAACAAAAGCGAGTTTTCAAATTAATTCCTGGGCTAGAGAATGCTGAGTTTGTCAGAATGGGTGTCATGCATCGCAACACGTTTATCAACTCTCCAGAATTGCTATTACCAACGCTACAGTTTAAAGCGCGACCAACGCTATTTGCTGCCGGACAAATTAGCGGAACAGAAGGCTACACTGCTGCTGCTGCTGGGGGCTGGCTCGCTGGCACAAACGCGGCACGAGTGGCATTGGGGCTACCAACCGTAGCGCTTCCGGCGACTACGATGATGGGCGCATTGTTTGACTTTATCAGTTCGGCGTCTCCAAAAACCTTTCAGCCTATGCCCCCAAACTTTGGAATTTTGCCAGCACTGCCGCAAAAGATTCGGAACAAGCAAGAGCGGTATGGACAGTATCGCGATCGCGCCTTTGCCGATCTTTCTGCATGGGCAGCTATGCATCGGTTAGCGTAGTGCATGGCTAGCAAAATTGACGCATCACCCTAAAAAACAGAGCACAACGCAACCGCCCAGTCGTTTTGAACATCGACTCTGGAACATGGCAAAATGCCTGACTGTCTTGATGAAAAATGCGGTTCAAATAAACGATCGCGTTACTTGAACCGCAGACGATCCTCTAGAGAGGAGAACACTGCAAAACAGTATAAGTTTGTTGCAAATTTATGTCAATACAAATGCAATAGTTTCTCAACTAATTCCCACGCAAGCGGCTGACCAGTTCTAGCGAAACTACTCAGTAAAGGTGAAAATCTTATCTGGCAAGCTTTGCAAGATAACTCCTGACAAACTAGTGGTCTGTCAAGATTGAAATGATGGACTGGGAATTGATGAGTGGGTGAGTGGATGAGTGGATGAGTGGATGAGTGGATGAGTGGATGGGTAACATCTCCATCTACCCCTCCACCCTCTTACCCCTCCACCCATCAACTCAACGTTAACAATCTACGAGAACGCTCTCTAGTACCTGAAAAAGACCAGAGGGAGTATTATATTTGGGACTCACGAGATTTTGCTGAGAGTCCTTTGTAGTGCTTGCACCTTCACAAATGATCAACGACTATGACCCTTCAACTGCGTGTCTACGTTCCACCTCATCCATTAATCCAGCACTGGTTGGGGGTTGCCCGCGATGCTTCTACCCCGTCGCCCTTATTTCGCAGTGCCATGACCGAGTTAGGACGCTGGCTCACGTATGAAGCCGTTCGAGAGTGGTTGCCAACCCTAGACACAACTGTTGAAACTCCATTAGCGCCTTGCCCTGCGACATTTATTAACCCAGAAACTCCGATCGCCGTTATTCCCATCCTGCGCGCCGGTCTTGCCTTACTTGATGGGGCACAGTCGTTATTGCCATTGGCATCGGTCTATCACTTGGGTCTTGTTCGCAACGAAGAAACCTTGGAAGCGAGTTGTTATCTCAACAAATTGCCTGACCAGTTTGCTCCTCAAACTCGTGTCTTGATTCCTGAACCGATGCTAGCAACTGGCGGATCTACCCTGATGGCAATGGCAGAACTAGTCAAGCGGGGCATCGATCCTACGTTTGTGAGAATTGTTTGTGTTGTGGCAGCACCTCCAGCATTGCAGAAATTGAGTGTTGCTTACCCTGGGTTGAATATTTACTCTGCGGCGATCGATGAAGGTCTCAACGATCGCGGCTATATTGTTCCTGGACTAGGAGATGCTGGCGATCGCACCTTTGGAACGTGAAGCCGTTTGCGATCGCGACTTAGCCATTGACCGCTTCAAACCAGGCTCCTATTTCATTAGGAAACAAACTACTCTTTCAATCATCATTCCAATCATCAACTTGATTCTTTCTGTGATACTTTGCAATTTTCCATCATGAAATAGAGCGTTCGATCAGATGTTCATAACCTGATCGAAGCGTGATGCATCACCATAATAAACGACGTTCTAGATAGTATAGAGATTGCAAGCGGTGTTGTGCCTCTAAGTGATCAACATGCTGTTTGTGGCTGCGATCGTAAAGATCATTTTGTTCTAGTTCTGAAGAAACATGTTTGTAATCAGAATCAGATGGCTCTGGCTCATTCGAGCGGGCATTCAGATGCCACAGGCTGAGATGCTGTAGATAAAGGAGGAACATAGGGTCGCCTCTGGCTATTTTATGCTGTATTACATGAATACTACATAGCGTACTACAAGAATGTCAAGGGGTACTACAAATCTGTTACAGACTTACCTCAAAGCGCTTGAAAGTATCGACAGAATCAGGTTTGCAAGCCTTTATCCTGCGTCCTGCATATCTACAAGTTCACCCGTTTACGAATTGCACACGGTTTTGGCTTGGGTGACTTGCCACAGCTTGTAGACAAAAAATTCAACTTGGTCAGCTAAGGCTGTGACAAACATACCTTCTTCAGCATCAGCGCTGGCAGCAATCCAGCTACCTTGCAGACTGATTTCGACAAACTCAGGATCAACCAAGGCAAGCGCGATCGTAGACTGTGGATCTGTTGAGGGGGCGTTCTGCATCAGACGCACTAGGCGTTCTAAGTTAACTAACCCCGGAGCCTGAGCAGAAATTAGAAATGCTGCTCGGCTCGATTCGACGTGCAGCGTGCATCCTAGGCGCAATGCCAAGACCACATGCTGAGCAACCAGCGCCTCTAAAGAAGTGCTGACCCGCTCTAGGTGCAATCCAAATTCGGTGTAGGTGAGCTTTAACATTTCGCGTCACTCCTGAGTGGCGGTTTGCGTCAGCCGTTCAACCAGTGAAGTTTCTCAACTGACTTAGATTACTGACTTAGATTACTGAGTTGGATTAACAAACACCTTGAGTGTTGTAGAAGTCTTCAGCAACAGAGGGCGGCAAAACGGGGATCTGTCTAGATAGCATCGCAAACTTCCAAAAAATAACCCCCGCTTCTATTTCTAAGAGCGGGGGTAGCTAGTTACAGCGTGTAGGCTGCTGGCTTTATATGGGTAACAGGACGTGCCCGCACCTTCCGCTCTTGTTCAATCGGTCTAGAATAAATGTCCCCAAAATTGTGCCGAAGCCGGGAATGGCTTGATCGGTATAAAACGCGACCCCATGCATTCTCCCAAATGCGAACAGCACACTATCAACGCCCAAGCTGTTGGTGGGTCGCCGATCGAGGGTGCTGTTCTGAGAGGTTTTACATAACATGGGAAGTCAGATTTCTAAGATATTCTTCTATTAAAAATACTACATGTGTAGTACTAAATTGTCCACAAATTCGGCAAAAGATATCTGAACCCCTTACCGATGAAAAATCCATCGAGACTAAAAAAGCGATCGCACCTTGAGATGCGATCGCTTTTTTAGTCTCAACTACGAAAAGAATCTACCGATTAAACAGGCGCGGCGACAAAAAGCGAGTTCCTAAAATGCCTGCGATCGCGGCAAAGCCCTACACCATCAGTTGAGCTTTGAGCGGCTGCCCAACCCCCTGACTAATGTCGTTCACTTCTACACCGCGCTCTGTCACTGGAACCGTCAGAATATCTTTATGGTCTGATTTGCCGATTTTGACCGTCCAATCTCCTCTGAGCGACGCATCCGGCATAAATTCAAATCGCCCTTGAGCATCTGCTTTGCTTTCTAACCAAGGGTGATGTTTGTCGGATGGGGCAAAGATCTGAACATCGGCAAACGGGTATGGCTCTCCGTCGCTAAAGTTTGCCCGAATTTCTAGCTGAGACTGCCGGAGCAGAGAATAATCTGCCTGTAGGGCATGGGCAAAGGCTGTTTTCGGAAACCCAACAGTCGTTAGCACCAACAGCAAGGCGATGACGATCGCTTTCATGATTGTAATCTCCAAGGAGGATGATCTGTCCTTTTGACCTGCATATCATACCAGCCCTCTCAAAAATGGGCGGTTTTGTTAGTTGTGTTGCAGTATTCTCCTGCCCCAACCCACCGAGCCGCACCCAAGGCAAACCTGGGCGATTTGAGATCTAAGAGGGGTTGAATATGCCTTTACGTCGCCTCTACGTCTGTAGGTTAACACCCAAACTTAGGCTAATTTCTGAGGCTTAACTTTGAACAATTGGTAGAGTGATATGAAAGCTTGCCCCCCGCCCTGGTTCCGAGAAACACTGAAGGTTGCCATTGTGCGTTTTGGTAACAATTTGATAGCTGACAGATAACCCTAGCCCTGTGCCCTTGCCGACTTCTTTGGTGGTGAAAAAGGGGTCAAATAGTTTAGCTTTAACGACCTCATCCATCCCAAAACCGCTATCTGAAATTTGAATTTGCACCTCATTTTCGTTGAGGGTTTCTGTGCGAATGGTGATCGTCTGTGGTGGCGTTTGAGTTTCTTTTGTCCCCGGTTTTTGAGGATGAACACACGGCTTAGTCTCAACAAGATTCATGCTTTCTAGAGCATCGATCGCGTTTACCAAAATATTCATAAATACCTGATTGAGCAGCCCAACATAACACTCAACCACCGGAAGATCGCCATACTCTTTGATAACTTGAATTGCGGTATGATTTGGCTTTTCATTTAGCCGATGCTGCAACATCATCAGGGTGCTGTCGATATTGTCATGCAAATCAACGCTTTTTAGTTCTGCCTCATCCAAACGAGAAAATGTTCGCAGCGATCGCACAATGTTCCGAATTCGCTCTGCCCCAACTCGGATGGAGAGAACAATTTTAGGCAAGTCGTCTATTATATAGTCCAAATCAATGCCATCAATATCAGCACCATCAATTTTTGCGATCGCGTCGTTTAGCAAAGATGGCTGCTGTCGATAAAGATGAATCAAATGTAAGAGGTCTTGGGTGTAGTTTTCTAAGTGAGCCAAGTTGCCGTGGATGAAGTTGACAGGATTGTTGATCTCGTGGGCAATGCCAGCAACAAGCTGACCCAAACTTGACATTTTTTCGGTTTGAATGAGTTGCGCCTGAAGCTGATGCAACTCAGCAAGAGAGCACTCTAACTGTCGAGATTTTGCCTCTGCGATCGCCGCAGATTCAAGGCTTTGTTGATACAGTTGGGCTTGTTGATCTAGAATGATCCGCTGTTCTATCTCGCTCTCAGCTTGGTATTGGCTGACCACTGCATTTAACGCAGTTAATAAATGGGTTGACGCTGCTTCCAGAATGGTCTGTAACTGAGGATGATCGGGCGTCAGATCAGTATCTTGTGCCTCTAACAATGTTCTCACGTGAGTAATGTAATCTTGTACCTGGCGATCGACGCACAGCGGCGGCTCGAAGTACATAGCGCTCACCGTGGGCGAAGGCTGACCTGGCAAATTGAGGTCTGCGTCACCCGCAATCAGACCTTGATGCGATCGTTCGATTAGCGCAATCACCTCAGTTAGAGTCTGCTTCAACAACTGCCGCTCGTGCGGGTCTTGAGTGCAAACCAATCTCAAACAAAACAATGCCGTTCGTTGAGATAGCATTCGTTGGCGACCGCTGACATTGACGATGGCGGCGTTGATGGCTTGAGACGCGATCGCGTGCTCCATATTAAAAAACGTTTCTCTTAAATTCAAAATCAATCTCCCTACGAGAATGCCCGGTCTAGGAAACGGTCTAACGGGTGTCTAACAATTTCTGTGAGGATCATTTTAGGTTGCTTTTTAATCTTCAATAAAGGGAATAAACCCTGTCACCGCTCAAACTTTAAGGGTTCTGCAATCGTCTACTATCCAAACTTTCTCTATTTGATCTCTTGACAAACCCCAAAACCAACCCGACGAAACAGACACAAATCTACCATCTGCTGGTATCTTTATTTGGAACCAACTATCACGAAAAAATAAATACATGGGCGTCACGTATCGGCGGATTCTGCTAAAGCTTAGCGGGGAAGCTCTAATGGGAGAGCTTTCATACGGGATCGATCCTGCCGTCGTCAATGGTATTGCTGAAGAAGTTTCTGAAATTGCCGAAAGTGGAGTGCAGATCGCGATCGTTGTGGGAGGTGGAAATATTTTCCGAGGCGTCAAGGGTGCCGCTGCCGGTATGGATCGAGCCACCGCAGACTACATCGGCATGATCGCCACGGTGATGAATGCGATGACGCTGCAAGATGCGTTAGAGCAAATGGGGGTGCAGACTCGGGTACAGACTGCGATCGCGATGCAAGAAGTCGCAGAACCCTATATTCGTCGCCGGGCAATGCGCCATCTCGAAAAGGGTCGCGTGGTCGTGTTTGGCGCTGGGTCAGGTAATCCGTTTTTCACCACCGACACCACCGCCGCGCTGCGTGCCGCCGAGATTGGGGCAGATGTCTTATTTAAAGCTACAAAGGTAGATGGAGTCTACGATTCTGACCCGACGAAGAATCCGGCAGCAAAACGCTTTCAAAGCCTGACCTACTCCCACGTTCTCACCAACGATCTGAAGGTCATGGATAGCACTGCCATTTCTTTATGCAAAGATAACGATATCCCCATCATTGTGTTTGATCTCTCGGTGAGAGGAAATGTTCGTCGGGCGGTGATGGGCGAGTCGATCGGAACGATTGTCGGAGGTTCTTGTGAAGTTTGCTGATGTCGAAGACCATATGAAAAAGGCGGTCGAAGCTACTCAACGGTCTTTTAATACGATTCGGACGGGTCGGGCCAATTCGAGTTTGCTTGACAAAATTGTGGTTGAATATTACGGCGCGCCGACGCCGCTCAAGCAACTGGCGAACATCTCGACGCCAGATGCATCTACGATTCAGATTCAACCGTACGATCGCAGCAGTTTGAGTATTATCGAGAAAGCGATCTCGCTGTCAGATATTGGTCTGACGCCGAATAACGATGGTGCCATCATCCGGCTCAATATTCCGCCGTTGACTAGCGATCGCCGTAAAGAACTGGTGAAACTGGCAGCAAAATATGCCGAAGAAGGAAAAGTTTCGGTTCGCAACATTCGCCGAGATGGGGTGGATGCGGTGAAGAAACAGGAAAAAGCCAAGGAAGTGTCTGAAGACGAAGCAAAGGATTTGCAGGACAAAATTCAGAAGCTGACAGACAAATATAGTGCTGAAGTTGAAAAAGTGTTAGCCGAAAAAGAGAAAGACATTATGACGGTTTGACGGTTTAAGTCAGGTGAGCGCGTTCAGAAGCGTGCGGCGGCAGATTGGGGGAGAATGAACCGGATTTAACGGGTAGGCGTTGCGCTGAGGGCAACGATGAATTTGCCCTTCCGGCAAAGCAGATCGAAGACCTCCCCAACGCCCTATTTTTTAGTTGCCACATCCCCTCCCCAATCTGCTGCCACCTGCGCTGGATGTCTAACCCCCCAGCTTTGCTTTCACCGATGCTTGGACTTTCTTTCCATCTGCTTTGCCTTTTAGCTGCTGCATGGCGGCACCCATCACCTTGCCCATATCTTTGGCAGACGATGCGCCAACCTGAGCAATAATTTGCTCGATCACCGCCGCTACTTCTGCATCAGAGAGTTGCTGCGGCAGAAATTCCTCTACGATCGCTAACTCTTGGGCTTCTTGCTGGGCTAGGTCGTCTCGGTGTGCCTTCTGATATTGCTCGATCGAGTCGCGGCGCTGCTTTGCCACTTGAGACAACACGTCAAGCTCCTGCTCTTCGGTTAACTCGGTCTGACCAGAGGGGCGCACACTCACTTCTTTTTCGAGCAATCCTTTTTTGATGCTGCGGAGCGTTTCTAAGCGCACTTTGTCTTGAGCCTTCATCGCCCCTTGGATGCCTTCTGTGATGGTGTCTTTCAGGCTCATAGGGTTTCTCTTTCTAAAGAACGGTGCATGTTTAGGATACCGTGCCCAAGGCAAGGTTGCTAATCGGGGGTGCTGATTGCGCCCAACGCCGTTAGCGTGATTTTTTGCGCTTCTGTAATCCCCTCAATTCCTGAAATCATCATGCCGTCGTAGGGTCTGGGTTTTTGTAGCACTTGCAGACACTCTCCGGTTTGCCGATCCCACAGGCGGATCGTTTCATCTTCACTACCGCTTGCCACTAAGCGCCCATCGGCACTGCACGCCACCGACCAGACGCGATCGCGGTGCCCCTCTAACACCTGATGCGCTCCGGTTTGCCCATCCCACAGTTTGATAGTGGGTTCGATCCCGCTACTAATGATAGTGCGCCCATCGGCGCAAAAGGCCACGGCAGCCAAGCGATCGTGGTCGTTCAAGGTTTTCAGACACCGCCCTGTTTTGACATCCCACAGTTTTAGGGTGTAGTCTTCGCTGGCGCTGACGAGCGTTTTTCCATCGGGGCTAAATGCGATCGCAACGACTCTACGATCGTGATCTTTCAACGTTTGCAAACATTGCCCCGTCAGAGGGTTCCACAGTTGGATCGTGCAATCTTCTTCGCCACTGGCAAGCAGCGCACCATTGGGGCTATAGGCGATCGACCAAATTCGACTCTGGGCAATGATAATGCGGCGGCATTCGCCACTCGCCGGATTCCATAGCCGAATGGTTTGATCAAAGCTACCACTGGCAAGGGTCTGCCCATCGGGGCTAAACGCCACCGACCACACCCAGTTTGTGTGCCCCCGCAACACTCTAGAGCGATCGTCGGCATCTAAGATCCAAAGGCTGATCGTGTGATCTAGGCTGGCGCTGGCAAGCTGTTGACCATCGACACTAAACGCCACCGACCACACCCAGTTTGTATGCCCCCGCAAGGTTTTGAGACAGCGACCCGAAACGGTATCCCACAAATTGACCGTGTGATCCGTACTTGTGCTTGCCAGCAGTGCCGTTGTGGGGCTAAACGCCACCGACAGGACAAAGTTGGTGTATCCTTGGAGGGTTTTGCGGCAGTCTCCAGAACGACTCCACACCCGAACCGACTGGTCAGCGCTGCCACTTGCCAACCATTGCCCACAGGGACTAAATGCCACCGATCGCACCGGCGCACGATGCTCGTGTAAGGTTTTGATGCAGCGCTCAGTCTGAACATCCCACAATTTCACGGTCTCGTCGTAGCTGGCGCTGGCGAGCAGTTGCCCATCGGGGCTAAATTGGATGCCGCGCACTTCGGCAACATGCCCCGCTAAGGTGGTCACCGCTTGCGTGGTGAGATTCCACAGCCTCACTGTTTCGTCTTCGCTGGCACTGGCGATCGCATGACCCGATGGATGAACCGCTACGCCGCGCACCGCACTGGTGTGCCCTTTGAAGGTCTGAAGACAGGTTCCAGTTGCCACATCCCACTGTTTAACGGTGCGATCGTCGCTGCCACTGATCAGCGTGTGCCCATCTGGGCTAAATGCGATCGCGCAGATCCAATGGTGATGACCGCTCAAAATCCGCAGACACTCCCCAGTTTGGGCATCCCAGATCCGAATGGTGCGATCGGCGCTGCTGCTTGCCACGATCGCCTGGGTTGGGCTGTAAGCAACCGACACGACCCAATCGAGATGCCCCCGCAAGGTGTGTCGGCACCTCCCCGTTGCCACATCCCACAGGTTAACGATCGTGTCGGCACTGACACTTGCCAAGGTCTTGCCATCGGCGCTAAATGAAATTTCGCAGACCCAATGCTGATGCCCTTTCAAAGTAGCGAGCTTTTGCCCATCGGCAACGCGCCAGAGATGCACTTCTCCCGACGTGTCGCTGGCGGCCAAGATCGTCCCATCGGGGCTATAAGCCACCGACCAGACGTTGCCCAGCGTATCGGAAAAGAGTGATTTTTCCAGGCTGGCGTTTGTGAAATTGACGTGATGCAGGGTTGCGCCTTGGAGATGGGCTTGCCAAACGGCTAGCTCTGAAAAGTCGTATCCGGTCAGGTCAGAACCTGCGTAGCGCAAGAGATTGAGCACGTTTCCGGCTCCATATCCGGGGGTGCACCCAAACTCTTGCCTCAGCGATCGCAGCACCTCGCGCAGTTTCTCCTCAAAATCGCTATGGCAGTGAGAGGCGGCGGTGAGCCGATCGAGCAAGGGCTGCACAATCATGCGGATCTGGCTTTCCCGAACGTAATCTTCGACGCTAGCCTTCATCAGAGCATGAGACATAAACAGGTGAAACTTGCCCGTCACGATTTCCCGATGAATGCAGGTGATCAGTTTGTCGATCGCGTATTCCATCACCACAGGCTGTTGGGTAAACCTAGCCCCGTGTTTTTCAACCAGGGGTCGGCGAGCTAACGATGCCAGCGCTTCAAACAACTGACGTTTGGGCACCGGGGGCACAATATCGTCTGCCAGTTCTGCCAGCGAAACGCCCGTGCGGTTAATGGCGATCCAGTACATCATCTGTTTTTCGAGATCGGAGAGGCGATCAAACTGTTCGTCAAGCAGTTTAGAAATATCGCCAAACACGGCAGTTTCCTGGTTGAGAAACTCGGCAACGTCGCCATCAAACAATTCTTGAATGGTGGCAGCGGCGATCTTGAGCGCCAGGGGATTGCCCGTATACAGATGGGTCAAGTCTACGAAGGTTTGCTGGGTTGCCATCAGCGATTTGGGCTTGAGCAATTCATGCACGTCGGGGGCAGCTAACCCGGCTAAGCGCAAAGAGCGAATTGCCTCTCCTTCGAGAGCGGCAACCTCTCGCGGCTTTTCTCGGCTGGTGATGACCAGGCAACTTTGATGCATCGTTTCGCCAATGCGCCGGAAGAGCGAGCCATACGCTTCATAGCCGCTTGGGTAATATCCCGTCTGTTCGCCACTGCCTAAAATAGATTCGGCGTTGTCTAAAATCAGCAGGCAGCGCGACGATCTCAGATAGTGCATCAACCGTCCGAGTTTGCCATCGGTGGTTTCGGGGAGTTCGGTTTCGTGTTGTTTAGACAGAAATTGAATCAGGTCAGCCAAAATCGCTGCGATAGGCGGGGCATCTCGCAGCGATCGCCAGATGATCTGCTCGAACTGGGGTTGAAGGGCAGTGGCTAATTTAACAGAAAGGGCGGTTTTGCCGATGCCTCCCATGCCCAAAATGGCAACGAGGCGAGCGCGATCGTGGGTGATCCACTGCTGGAGTTCGGCAAGTTCTTGAGCGCGTCCGCAGAAACTGGAAACATCGATCGCTTCTCCCCAGTCACATTGGGGAAAAGGGCATGTAGCGGGATTGAGATCGAAAGGAGGATGGATTGCCAACTTGCTGCGATCGCGATCCCCGTGGGCACTTTGCTCGGATGCCCACTGTCTCAGCACAACCCGAAAATTGCTCTTAGTGACCCGTTGCCCAACGTGTTCTGAGAGGGTCTGCCAAAGTTGAGATCCCACCAGTTTTACATAGTCGGGATCGTAGCCTTTAGCTGTCGCCATTTGTTCGTAGGTTTGTCCGTCGCAGGCAAGACGAAAGACCGTTTCTTGCAGATCGGTCAGTTGCCCTTGCCCCAAGATGCTGTCTAGCACTCCTAGTGCTTCGTTGATAGTCATGATGATTGCACCCAACGCCAAAATTGCCTGAAGCCATGATTAGTGCGGCGCACACTCCATAGAAACCGCCGGGGGCAAGTTAGCGGCATGTTGATTCGAGCTTGCTGATCGGGTTTCTAGAACGCTGCGCCTTGCGCCAATTTCTCCAGATGCGATAAGTCCCAACTCAGGGAATTTACGGAGCTAAATCCATTGTCAGCCAAACCTCTGGGATTTACAACTAACGTTTTATAACTTCGCTTCGCTGCAAGTCCTAACTTTCTTCCACTGCTAAGCCAGACCTGTCTGTTTTATTGTCTTAACTATAGGCAGACGGAGAGGGGAATAGGTCACAAAGTATAGATTTTTCTTCGTTTCTTACCCCTGTTCTGCTCTTGCATAATACGGTCTGCTCAACCGTAGTAAATCACACACTGCTGTTCATTCGCCCCAAAACAATGATGAACCTGAACTTCTCACAAATCGCCAATCGTTTTCTGTTGTCTGTGTTGGAGGGTTTAGTTGATGGAATCATGATGTTGAACGCTGACGGCGAGCTAATGTACACAAACTCCCGGGCAACAGAAATTTGCCGGAAGCTAAACGCCGAGTCGAGTCTCGTTCCTGCTGAGGTTTGGCGTTCTTGTGAAGCGTTGATTGATAGCCGAGAACTCTATGGCGATCGCCCGTTGGTGATTGAGTCAGAATTTACCACGATCGACGGGCAAACCTATCGCACTCGCGCCCAGTGGCTTACCCTAGATGGGCTAGATCAACCCTGTTTGCTGGTTCGCCTTGAAGATCAGCAGCAGTCGCTTCAAAGCCTCGCGTTTTCTGAAGCAAGGCTGTTTGGGTTGACGCCTCGTGAGGCAGAAGTTTGGCTGTTGCGGCGCTGCAATTTGTCGCGCAAGGAAATTGCAGACCGCCTGTATATCACGATCGATACGGTGAAGAAACACTTAGGCAATATTCAGATGAAACGCCAAGCCACTCAAGAAGAATGGTGTTGTTAGAACCGTGTTTCTCGGAACGGTCAGAACTTCAATTCCTTAACTTTAAGATTCGGAGTTCTGGCTTTTAATACCAAATTAATCTGTAAATGCTACAGACGTGCGTAGGCAGGGGGGTCGAGGATCTGTCGCCGTGAAAAATCAATTTGGTATAACTCCGATCAAAGCAATCAAGGTTCTGAGGTTCTCGGCGTTTATCCTAAACTCAGCAAGGCTGAACAGTTGAACTCAACATTCCGAGCGCCTAACCTGAAATGCCGAGCTTTTTACTCGACACGCCGCCTTCAAAGGGTGGAGCATCAGTCTGCGATCGCCCCTCTCTGCCATTCTCACCAAGGCCCAGCTTGGGTTACTGATCGCGGCTGATGACTCGCGTTACCACCACCCCTTGGGAAACGTTGTAGATAGCGCGAAATCAATGGGGGTTCTGGTAAACAATTTGCTGCTGTTGGCTCGTCATCAGGGACGGCTTACGCCTGAATCGCTAAAGTTACTCAATCTGAACGATCTGCTGAAAAATCTAGCAACGCAGTTCACCACATTGGCAGAACAGCAAAATATCAAACTGACCTACGAACTGCCTGAGCAACTGATCAAATTATGGGCTGACCCTGATTTGCTCCGGCAGGCAATCGAAAACTTGCTCAATAACGCCTGTAAATACACCCCCGCTGGTGGAACAGTACGGTTACACTTAACTCCTCATCCTGGATGGGCAATCGTTCAGGTGATCGACACGGGAATCGGAATTCCAGAAGCAGACTTACCCTATATTTTCAATCGCTTCTATGTTCCAGATTGAACTGCCCCTCAAACCCGATTAATAAGCAAGATCAAACGGTTGGGTCGCTTATAGTGAAAATCTGTAATGTTCATTCTTGGGGTAGACAGGCAGTCATGTACGTATTAATTGGTGGAGCCGGGATGATGGGGCTAAGTTTAGCCCAGCAGGTATTAGAACTCGGTCATACAGTTGCGATCATCGATGCCGACCCGCTTGCCTGTCGCTTTGCTCGTGAAAAAATCGGAGTGATGGCATTTGAAGGCAGTGCGGTCAGCACAACGGTTCTACTCGAAGCGGGAATTAAACAAGCCAACGCGGTCGTTGCAGCCCTTAGAGATGATGCGTTGAATCTGGCGCTGATCACCCTATCCAGGAGCTATGGCATTTCCCATATTGTGGTGCGAATGCGCGATCGCGAATTTTTGGAAGCCTACCGCCTTGCCGGAGCGAGTCACATCATCAGCACAATTGATTTGGCAGTCGCAACAATGGCAAATGCGATTGAATACCCTCAAGTCGAGTCGATGATGCACTTTGAACAAGGACAAGTCGAGGTGCTAAAACTGCCCGTTCCAGGTGATTGCAATGTGGCAGGTCGCACCGTTGCCCAAATTGCTCAAGATCCTCGATTTCCAGCGGGTTCGCTGATCATTGGGTATCAATGCCATGCCTGCGCCAATCTAGAGATTCCGAACGGCAATACGGTTCTTGAAGCAGGTTCTACCATCCTGGTTGTTACCCGTCCAGAACTCGTTCACCCCATGATTGATTACCTCGGCATTCGCACTACTCATCTTCCAACGTTAGAAGTTTCTCATCCAAATCTTTAATGTAGGGCTGAACCAGGTCTTCTGGAACAATTCGTTTGCGGAGCGCATCACTGACTGCCCCTTTTTCTGCTAAAAGTAATCGCCGTCGAATCGCATCTAGCCCACCGCGATTGGCTCTGCCAAGCTCCGAAGGATCGCCCTCTCGTTGACCTGCCCGATGCTGATTGTAGAGATCGCGCAGCACTCGCTCAGACTGTGCGACTCGTACTTGATACGATGCCCATAACTCCTCGTAAACTGCTTTCGGCAACACGCCTGATTTCAGCAAACTATCTAGCTCATCTTGAGCCGCTTTGGAAGCAATCAACTGAATCTGTAACTGCCCAGCTTTCTGCATGACATCAGAAACACGGCTGATTTTTAGCCGTTTGACCAGCCAGGGTAAGCTTAATCCCTGTCCAACCAGGGAGAATAAAACGGCACCAAAAACCAGCGCAATGATGTCGTCCCGTCCTGGCACCGTAAGAGGAATACTAAGCGCCAGTGCCATTGAGAGTGAGCCTTTGATGTTTCCCAAAAACAGAACGTGCTGCCAGCGAAGCGGAATCGGACGATCGAACCACCGCAGCCCTGCCAACAACACATAGACCGAGAGAATCCGTCCCAGTTGATACGCCAAAATGACGAACAGGATGGACGGCAAAATTCTCCAGAGCGTGACCGGGTTAATTTCGATGCCAATCAGCAGGAAAATAAATGTATTGACCCCAAAACCAGCGTATTCCCAAAAACTCAGTAAGGTGATTCGATCCGAGGCAGACGGACTGCGAGAAAGCCCAAGATTGCCAAAAATGAGTCCGGCAATAACCACAGCTACCGCACCGGATACCCCTAAAAACTGCCCGATCTGGAACGTTCCTAACGCCAAGGCAACAGTCAGCAAGAGACTACTCAATGGGTCATTTAATCGAACAAATATTGGCAGGCTCAAGTAGCCTAAGATGACTCCCACAAATCCCCCACCCAAGGCGACCACGAGTAGTTCCTGAACTCCTTGCACAACGGTGAGAGAACCTGTCGCATAAACGACCAAAATCAGATTGAATGAAACCAGGGCAGCCGCATCGTTGAACAGAGTTTCTCCCTCAACAATGGTGGACAACCGGGAAGGCACACGGATCTCCTTAAAAACCGCGATCATCGAGACGGTATCGGTGTTTGCCAGAATGACGCCAATCAGCAATGCGGGAATCCAGGGTAGACCCAGCCCAAATTTAACCAGAACAGCAATAATTACCGAGGAAAAGATAGAGCCTGGACCTGCCAATAGCGCGATCGGCTTAAAGGTGCTGCGGAGACGGCTGATATCCGTATTGATCGCGGCTTCAAAAATAAGAATGGGTAGGAAAAGATTCAACACTAAAGATGGGTCTAAACCAATTCGACGCGACAAGACCTCTGTAATGGGCAGACCTGCTAATACTAAACCCGTGACATAGGAAATTCGCAACTGTTGGGTTACGAGTGCAACAACAGTTGCAATCAGCAGCAGAATGATCAAGATGATGACCAATTCAGGAATGGCTCCTGCCCTTTGGCTATCTGTAGCAGGATTGTTGCCCAAGGGAGTTTGCTGCGCTACGATCCATTCCATCATCGCTACTCCTCCCATAAACTTGTTTCCTCAAAGAAATTGAAAGATTAACTACCGTTTGAGTCTACAGGAGATGGTTCACTCTGCTGGAGGCGTAACTGCAATGTATCTGGTGTGATTGGATGACTGCCGATGAAGCTGAAACAGTATCTCTGGGTTTGTGGAGCGATCGCTATCCTCACCTCCTGTTCATCTCAAGCTGCTTTACAAAGGCAACAATCTGATACAAAGCGGGAAACCTCACTGAGGGCAGTCACGTTAGATAAGACAAAAGTTGTGACGGGACAAACCGTGTATGTCCCTATTTACTCGCATATTTATCACTACAATAGCCAGGATCAGATCGTGAATTTGTCAGCCACGCTCAGTATCCGAAATACGGATCTGACAAATTCGATTGTTATCACTTCTGTGCGTTACTACGATACCAATGGACAACTGATTAGGCAGGATATTAAGAGTCCAGTAGAACTAAAGCCGCTTGCTTCCACAGACTTCTTTATTGCAGCAGATGATACAAGTGGAGGGTCAGGTGCAAACTTTATTGTGGAGTGGGTTGCAGAAAAAATGGTCTATGAGCCTATCATTGAAGCAGTCATGATTAGCACATCCTCTTCTCAGGGTATTTCATTTATTAGCCCCAGTAAAGTTCTCCAGCAGCGCGGCAGGAGAGATTGATTGGAGCAAGCTCAGATACAGCTTTAGAATGGTGACTTCTGCTAATTTATGAAATATTTGGCTGTTATAAAGCTTGTTTTTGATTTTGAATGCACCTTAATCATCTGTAACGATTTCAGCAGGACGCGCTCACCCATCGATCAACACACTACGGTAAGGTGGAGAAAGTGATTTGAAAAGCCTATTTCGCCCTGCCGCTATGATGTCTCCAACCGTTTCTAGTCCCGCCCGCACCATTCGGATTGGTTCTCGCAAAAGTCAGTTAGCCCTCGTTCAAACCCATTGGGTTCAGGAACAGTTGCAGAAGGCGTTCCCCGATATCACCTTTGAAGTCCACACGATGAGTACCCAGGGCGACAAGATTCTAGATGTGGCGCTGGCAAAGATCGGAGATAAAGGACTCTTTACCAAAGAATTAGAAGTCGGAATGCTGAATGGCGATACCGATTTTGCCGTGCATTCGCTCAAAGATTTGCCGACCCATTTACCAGAAGGCTTGATGCTGGGTTGCGTGACCGAGCGCGAAAATCCTGCCGATGCGCTGGCAGTCCACGAGAAGCACAACGATAAACAGCTTGATACCCTTCCCGAAGGTGCGGTGATTGGCACGTCTTCCCTCCGTCGATTAGCCCAACTGCGCCATCACTACCCGCATTTCACCTTCAAAGATGTGCGCGGCAATGTCATCACCCGCTTAGCGAAGTTAGATGCAGGCGAATACGATGCGCTGATTTTGGCGTATGCGGGTCTGCATCGATTAGAGTTGAGCGATCGCATCCATCAAACCATTCCCCCTGAAATTTCGCTTCATGCCGTCGGACAAGGCGCGCTCGGCATCGAGTGTCGCGAAGGAGACACCGAGATTCTGGAATTGCTAAAAGTGTTGCAGCATCAGCCCACCGCCTACCGTTGCTATGCAGAGCGGGCATTTTTGCGCGAGTTAGAAGGCGGTTGCCAAGTGCCGATCGGTGTGAACACGGTGATTGATGGCGATACACTGACGCTAACTGGAGTCGTTGCGAGTTTAGACGGTAAAAGGCTGGTGAAAGATACGGTTTCGGGCGCTGCCACCGATGCTGAACAGCTAGGAATTGAACTGGCACATCGAGCAAAAGAGCAGGGCGCACAGGAAATCTTAGACGAGATTTTTGCCACGATTAATCGCAGCTAGAATGAAAGCTACAGATTTCCATTCGTATGCCAAGCTTATGACTTCACTCACTGAAATCGAAGCTGCTATCTTGCAGTTGCCGAAGGATGAGGCGCATGAGCTACTTCATTGGCTACAGAATTATCTTGAGACTGCAAATGGAAATCTCGGAAAGAAGCTGAGTTTGTCAGAAGCGGTAGAGGTAATGCGGCATCTTTATGAGTCAGGGGGAGAGCTTGCTGCGATTAGCGCAGAGCGCAACTCCGTAGGAACCGCTGACTCAGACACCGATGATTTCTACAAATACGAAGACTATGCGTAGAGGGCGGATTTGGCTTTACAACTCCAACCCCAGCGTTAGCGACGAAATTACTAAACAGAAGAGTGATGAAACCTCTTAGTGCGGTTCTAGCCGTTTCATAAATGACCGATGCTCTGGCGTCGCCAAACCCTTCTGCAACTCTGCTAAAACGATCGCTAAATCTCCCCGCAAAAGCGCGTCCACTGCTAACCAAAGTCCGGGAAACACTCGGCTTTGGATAATTCCTTGAGCATCGGCTTGAAACGGCATATACTCGCCCTCTTGCAGGTAAAACCAGTCCAAACGATTTTCGTAAGTTTGCCAAACTAAATACTCCTGAACACCATTACGACGGTAGGCGTTGAGTTTAGCATTCATGTCCACAGCCGCACTGCTGGCAGCGATTTCTACCACCAGTTCGGGAGAGCCTTCGATGTAATCATCATCCGTGACCCGCGATCGCCCACCCACTTCTGGCTCAATTCTCAACAGCGCATCGGGTTGAGGTTCATTGTCAAGATCGAGCCGAACCGTTGAATTGTCAGCAAAATCAACACCTGGAGTCGCTGCATAGTAAGTGCCTAGCCATACCATGACCTGAGCATGAGGTCTGCCATGATTCTTGACTCGAACGGGAGATGCCACGTACACAACTCCTTCAATTAATTCTGCTTTGAAATCTTCAGGCGTTTGAGCATACCGACGCTCAAATTCGTGGCGGGTGAGACGATCGCCGCTTTCCAATCGAGGCACTGAGGTAGAAAGCTGGTTAGACATGATCTAGAGCTAATTGGCGTTGACCTTATTGTGACATACGGGTTAGAGGGGAAATTTGCGATCGCATCTCCTACAACTCCCCTCAAGTCGGTATGATCACAGTGCTGTGACTCAGTGGTATGACTCATAGCGCGACCAACTCACCAAGGGGACATAGAGCAAACCATGCGAATTTTATTTGTGGCAGCCGAAGTTGCTCCGATCGCAAAAGTAGGAGGCATGGGAGATGTCGCCGGAGCATTGCCAAAAGTGCTGCGATCGATGGGGCACGATGTCCGCATTTTTATGCCCTACTATGGCTTTCTCAACGACAAGATCGAGATTCCCAAAGAGCCGATCTGGAAGGGAGCCGCGATGTTTAATCCCTTTGCGGTGTATGAAACGGTGCTCCCCGATAGCGATGTTCCCTTATATTTGTTTGGGCATCCTGTGTTCGATCCTCGGCGAATTTACTCTGGTGAAGATGAAGATTGGCGGTTTACGTTCTTTGCCAATGGCGCGGCAGAGTTTGCCTGGAACTATTGGAAGCCCCAAATTATTCATTGCCATGACTGGCATACGGGCATGATTCCGGTGTGGATGCACCAAGATCCGGACATTGCTACGGTTTTCACGATTCACAACTTGGCGTATCAAGGTCCGTGGCGCTGGAAGTTGGAGCAGATGACGTGGTGCCCGTGGTACATGCAGGGACACAACACGATGGCGGCGGCGGTGCAGTTTGCCAATTGGGTCAATACCGTTTCACCCACTTATGCAGAGCAAATTAAGACTCCCGCTTACGGAGAAACGTTAGAAGGGTTGTTGTCTTTTATTAGCGGTAAAGTGTCTGGAATCGTGAATGGCATCGATACTGAAGCGTACGACCCAGCCGTGGATAAAACGATTGCCAAACCGTTTGGGGTCGATAGTCTCGATCACCGTAAGGCAAATAAGATTGCGCTGCAAGAAGAAGTAGGGCTGGAAATTAATTCAAAAGCGTTTTTGATCGGCATGGTCACGCGGTTGGTCGAGCAGAAGGGGCTGGACTTAGTGATTCAAACCCTCGATCGCTTTATGGCATACACCGATTCGCAGTTTATTTTGCTGGGAACGGGCGATCGCTACTACGAAACCCAGATGTGGCAGTTGTCCGCCAAGTATCCCGGTCGCATGTCGGTGTTTTTGCTCTACAACGATCCGCTCGCAAGAAGAATTTACGCCGGATCGGATGCGTTCTTGATGCCGTCCCGGTTTGAGCCGTGTGGGATTAGTCAGATGCTGGCGTTGCGCTATGGTTGCGTTCCCATCGTGCGGCGAACGGGCGGTCTAGTCGATACGGTATCTCCCCACGATCCAGAAAACCACGCGGGAACCGGCTATGCCTTCGATCGCTACGAACCGCTTGATCTGTTCACCTGCATGGTACGGGCGTGGGAAGGCTTTCGGTTTAAGCCCTACTGGAAAGAATTACAGGCGCGAGGAATGCAGCAGAATTTCAGTTGGGAAAAATCTGCGATCGAATACGTCAAGCTCTACCACACCGTAACGGGTTTGCCGCCCGAACAGCCCGCCAGAACTATCCCCAGAGGCAGCCGTTAGCCGTCAGAGCGTCATCTAAATATCAATTTAATTTTTTGAATGCAATAAATTGTTGCATGGTGCGAAATCGTGAAGAGATGTTTCGCCAAAACGTCTGTACGGTATCGGGTCTGTCGCATTCAGCCATTGGTTTGGTATGAGTCAAAGTTCTGAGTATTGAAGGATGATGGTTTTCAACAATCCCAGTAATCTAAACGTCAAGACATTATTGAGCCTCTAACGTTATGACGCCTTTTCGATTCTCCTGGTTTGATCGGTTCTGTCTGTGGTATCCGCCTGCCTGGTTGATTTTATTCAATCGTCACTGGCAGCACTACCGCCCCGATCCCGGCGGCTGGAATTGGCTAGAATACGCGTTATTTCTGATGCCGGGAGGCTTTTACCTAGCACTGTTAATGCGTTGGACTCGATTAGGGTTTCGCTTGCCCATTGCAACCGACATCAAACCTGACCCGGAGTATCAAAAAGCGTTTCGCGACGAGATTTTAGCGCCGATCGTGCTGCGATATTTTCGCGCAGAAATTCATCACCTTGAATATTTGCCAGACAGCCCGCCTGTGGTGGTGGCGCTCAACCATGCAGGCATGTGCTTCCCATGGGATTTTGTCTGTTTAGGGTTTTTGTTGGGTCAAGAAACAGGTTGGTTTGTGCAGCCCGTGGCGCATTCGCTGTTTTTTGATCATCTGTGGTTGCGGTGGTGGTTGCCGCAAGGATGGGCGCAAGCGATGGGAGGTGTCCGAGCAGAGCGGCAGAGTGTTGAGCGGGCGATTAGCGCAGGGAGCAACTCCGCAGGCATCGCTGCCTCACATACCACGGACGAAACCGCTCAAAAACAGGTTTTGCTCTATGCCCCAGAAAGCTGGCGAGGGCTAGCAAAAGGTTGGCGGCGTCGCTATCAGCTTGAAACATTCGATCCAAGTTTTATTCGTTTAAGCATTCGCTATAGTGTTCCAGTTTTGCCGATTGTCTGTTTAGGAAATGAAAATTTACATCCTTGGACGTTCAATTCAAAGTGGTTAGCGCAGAGATTCAAGATGCCATTGCTGCCAGTGTCACCTTTTCTGTTAGTCTTTGTGTTGTTTCCCTCGTTGGGAGTGTGGGCAATGCGATCGCATCTACGCTATTACCTCCAGCCCTTACAATCTCCGTGGAAGGACGTAGAACCAATCCGCTTGCAGACCTATCAATATGCAGAAAAGCTGCGATCGCAGATGCAAACCGAACTGCTGGACTTACAGCATAAATAATAGTTAGGCACACTGTTTGAAGAAAGGTGAGCCGGTTCAAGTTCTCTTGCTTCGGTGCTGTGGATCTGTCAAAGTCGAAAGCAGTATGGCAGGATCAACGAGAAAGGTAGCTAAACAAAACAGATGACAACCTATCAAGAACTTCGCCGTCAAGTTGAGAATTTGACACCCGAGGAGCAACTTCGCTTGTTAGAAGAGCTTGCTTCACTGGTACGCCACCATATTTCACCTAAACCAAAGCGCAGCATCTTGGAACTTGAAGGACTGGGCAAAGAGGTTTGGCGGGAAATGGATGCTCAGGAATATGTGGATCAGGAACGAGCGTCATGGAATGGCTAATTCAGCTTCAAGGTCAAACAATTGGCTTAGATACTGCGCCCATGATTTATTTCATTGAGCAAAATTCGACGCATCTAGAGAAGGTTCGGGCTTTTTTTGCAGCGATGAGACGAGGTGAGTTTCGAGTCGTTACGTCTACGTTAACGTTAACGGAAGTGTTAGTTCATCCGTTGAGAGCCGGAAATGTAGAATTAGCGCGTGAGTATCGTGACATTATTCTCGATCAAGCGTATTTGATTACTTTTCCAGTTTCTGCGGCGATCGCTGAACGGGCGGCTCAACTAAGAGCCAATTACAATTTACGAACTCCAGATGCCATTCAAATTGCCACAGCACTTCAGGAAGGGGCAACCGTTTTTTTAACAAACGATGCGCGTTTACCTGACATTACTGATTTGAAGATGCTGGTACTGAATGACCTTCTGTAAGCAATAACAGCCAACATTCAGAAAGACAAAATAACGATCGTGTTACGGCGGAATGTACCGCCCGTTATTTTTGCAAGTGAGAGGATGGATCTTCAGCCACCCATCCTAAATTAGAATTTGATCGCACCTCAAAATGCAGGTGAGGCTTTAGCGAGCTTGGAGTCCCGGTCTGACCGACTGTGCCAACCGAAGTTCCTCGCGTCACGGTTTGCCCGACTTCGACGCCAATTGTCTCAAGCTGAGCATAACGAGTTTGATAGCCTTTTTGATGATTGATCACAACCATATTCCCGTAAGCACCTTGGGAACCCGCAAACGCTACCGTCCCCTGTGCGATCGCGCTAACCGATGTCCCCACTGGCGCATCTAGATCCAATCCGCCATGAAAAATGGGTTCTCCTTTGCCTTGGGGAATATACCACCCATACCCCAACAACACCCCCGCTTTCTGAGCGAGAGGATAGCCACTAAGAGCAGTTGAAGCTGCCGCGATCGGCTTGTTTGCTCCATCTGGCGACCAATTTACCCCAGGAATAAACACCACTCTGGGCGCTTTCTGGCAGCCGTTCACCTCATACAGCACATCTGGGCGAACTCGATATTTGGTAGCAACATCGCGCCACGATTGACCCGCAGGCACCTCAACCCGCACTCCGTTATAGGGCGGAATCAAGAGTTCTGCCCCCACGGTCACTTTGCCATTCCGAACGCTCGGATTGAAACCCATCAATGTTGGCGGAACGAGACTATATTTTTGAGCGATGCTTTCTAGGGTTTCTCCAGACGCGACGATATGCCGCCCTAGCCGAGACAAAGCAGGAGTAGGGCAACCCGGTTCTGCCGCCTGAGCAGGAGGAACTAAAACACCTGTGAATAGAAATCCGAGCAACAGGAAATAGCGTAACGTCATAGCGATAAGAGATAAAGAATGAAGAACAGGAAATGCACACTCGTGTCTCTGCAACAAGTTTCCGTCTAAACGGTTTCATCAAAAGAAAATATCATTAGTGCCTTTAGAAGAGATGCCGTAAGGTAGATTGCTAAGAAGAACGCTAAATTAATGTAAAATAAAACATCAGGTAAAATGGGCTACCGGAAATTTTCAAATTTATAAGACTGATGCAAGTTGAAGTTGCCTTCATCGCCGCTTTTTCTAAAGACTTTCCAAAGATTTAGAAAGAGGGTGACCAAGGAAATTAATTGCGCTGATTCCAGTTTACATAGCCTCAAAAGTTTACTTACTTTCAAGTCGGTTTGTCGTCCTCAAATTTCTTATTTTAGTACAACTGTTATCCGCATTTTAGATCGCTTGGCGGCGTAGAAAAGGAACCAACACCTCGTTAACTTTTTCATGCCAGTCTTCTTGAGGATAATGCCCCACTTCATCGAGTTCTACAAATTCTGCATGCCCGATCGCTTTTCCGATGTCGAGCGATAACCACGGATCGCGCGCTCCCCACCCGATCAGCAGCGGCTGTTGCCACTGTGCCAAGCCTGCCTCTATCTCTGCGGTTGCCTCTTTAAGCTGCAAATTTTGGATCATTCTCAGCAGCGATCGCCCCGCATCAGAGGTTTTGATCCACGGACGCCGATAAATGCCTAAATCGTTCTCATTAATCTGATAGCCGCCCCCACCTTCAAGGATGCGATCGACGAGGAGCGGGTCTTGGGTCATCATGTCGCCTGCCAGGGGAATGCCCATCTGTCGGAGTTTCCAAGGCAGTTTCGCCGCTTGAGAAATCGGGGCGTTGAATATCGCAAGCCGCTTTACTTGTTCGGGGTGGCGCAAGGCATACTGAATGCCAATCGAGCCTAGAAAGCCTTGAGCAACGATAGAGATGTGCTCCAGTCCAAGCGTTTTAAGAAAGTCGCCCAGCGCATCGATATAACTGTCTGGCGTATAGGCGAAATCGCGGCGATCGGGCATACTGGAATTGCCGCAGCCGATCCAGTCGGGCGCGATCGCGCGAAATTTTTGTTCTTCTAACGCAGGCAGCACATGCCGCCAACTGTAACTCTGAGACACCAATCCATGGAGCAACACCACCGGGGGCTGGCGATTTTGCTGAGCGGGTTCGGCATCGCGGTAAAACCACGTTAGTCTTCCCACATCTTCTACATTTTGGGTGATTGCCATCGGGTCTCCTGCGATCGCGTATGTGTTCGAGCTTACCTTTTAGCGGCAACCCAGAACAACAACCCCGTCGAAAGATAGATTGTCAGAAAATTTTAACTTTATTGCAATTCTGTATTGAAATATACAGAATTTATCTGATATAGTATTTGCATAACGTGAAATTGCTAGGAGAAACCAATATGTCTGTTCAAGATCAAGCTCGCGCACTAATGGTTCGTCATCGTCACATGATCCGCAATCGTGAGCAAACCATGTTGAGCCGGAAGGCAGTCGAATTAGGCATGCCAGCAGAAACCGCTCACATCGTTTCCGATGCAAAAGGTGGCGTCAGTTCTTCTTTTGAAACCTACGATCGCAGCAATGTCGGTCTGAGCTAAGGTTGGTTTCTGCTAAGCCACCTTACCGCTTAGCAAAGGTTCAATCCAAGAATCATGAAGGCGTTCTTTAACGAGAAGAGCGCCTTTTATCTGTTTAAAGTTTGTTGAAATTTGGGTGGTGCATCACTATGGGGGTGAACCTCATCCCCAACCCTTCTCCTTAGGGCAAAGGGAGCCAGAATTCTTGTTCCCTCTCCTTGTGGGAGGGGCTAGGGTGAGGGCAGATCTGGGACTCATACTCAGATTCAGCAACGACCCTGAAAGCTCATCTGTCTACCCACTGCTCAATCT
The DNA here is from genome assembly GCF_010091945.1 of Myxacorys almedinensis A. GTDB lineage: Bacteria > Cyanobacteriota > Cyanobacteriia > Leptolyngbyales > Leptolyngbyaceae > Myxacorys > Myxacorys almedinensis. Next base: position 77,760 of record NZ_WVIE01000015.1, on the reverse strand, counting down.
GCTCGGCATCGGTCGGTAGAGCGGCAGTCAAGACCTCTGAGCCATCGTCAGTGACCAGCACATCATCTTCAATACGGATTCCGCGCACATCAGAAAAGTCTGCAAGGCGCTCCCAGTTTACCCAATCTTGATAGGTTTCGCGCCGTTTTGGATCGTCTAAAAGGGCTGGAACTTGATAAAACCCAGGCTCGATTGTGACAACCATTCCCGCCTGTAACAGACGATCGAGTCTTAGATATTCCAATCCGAAGCGATCGCTACGCCTCCTCCCCGCTTCATACCCTGCCAAATCGCCCAGATCTTCCATGTCATGCACATCTAAACCCAGAAGATGCCCAACGCCGTGAGGAAAAAATAAAGCATGGGCATCTTTTTCAACGAGATCGACGGCATTGCCCTTGAGAATGCCGAGATCGATCAGTCCTTCTGCGATCGTATGACAGGCTAATAGATGAATATCTCGATATTCTACACCCGGACGAATCTGCGCGATCGCCTGATCCTGGGCTGCCAACACCACGTCATACAGCGCCCGTTGCGTCGGCGAAAATCTCCCCGATGTCGCCCAGGTGCGAGTCACATCAGACGCCCATCCAGTGCCGGTTTCGGCTCCCACATCTGCCAATACCAAATCGCCCGGCTTCACCGCATGATGATAGGTCTCGTTATGCAACACCTCGCCGTGCACCGTCACAATGCTGTTATAGGCACAGGTCATGTTGTGGGAGAGAATCAGACCTTCCATTGCGGCTCGGATTTGCGCTTCAACCGTTGCGTTTGGGGTGGCAGCCATTCCCGCTTTATGGGCTGAGAGGGTAACTGCGATCGCAGATCGAATTTCACTCAAAGCTGCTGCATCGTGAGTGGAGCGGAGAGTTACGATCGCCTGAGCCAGCCTTAAATCTTCACCGTGAGGGGCGTCAGCAGGCGCAATCGATCGTGATAACAGGCGAGATTGCTCTAGCTGCGTTGCCAGATCGGGAGCCGCGATCGTTGCTGCATCCGCAAATCTTTTTAGTTTCTCAAGCGAATAAGCGGCATCGGCTCCAATTTGGGCAGCAACAGTTTCTCGTGGTAGAGACGCACCATGCCACAATGCGCTTGCCGGACTCGCTTCATCCATAAACAGCGTGAGCTTGCCCGATTCTAACCGAATGACGGCATTCTCTAAGGGCAAACCCGCAAAATAGAGAAAATGGCTACTTGCCCGAAACGGATAGGTGTTCGCGCGAAAATTCCGCAACCGGCGTTGACCAGACCAGAGCAACACTGGAACGTCGATCAAGTCCGCCAACCGTTGACGACGTACTGTGAGCGTATCGGCAAGAGAAACCATAAGAATGGGGTCATCTTAGATCAGGTCTGATCACCACTCTATCTAGCTTTCACGGTTTTGTAAGACTCCGTTGAGAAAAATATCAGCGATGCCCTCTGCCATTTCTTTCATCTCATGGGGGGAACTGCCGGGAACCATAATCGTATCTTGGCTAAACCCAGCGATCGTAAACATGCCCAAAAACACCCGTGCCACCATTTTAGGATTCATGGGACGGTAAATGCCTTGATCCATCGCCGTTTGAAAGAACGCCTCGGCAACGCCCATCATTTTCTCAACCACGTCTTTTTCAATGCGATCGCGCAAGTCAGGATGAAACTGCGCTTCCATAAAACACACTTTGAAGAGATCCGCGTTTTGATGCAGATTCATCATGCGGCGGCGCATCACTTGAGCTACGGCTTTATAGCTCCCCATTTCGCTTAGCTCGGTCAGCAGATCGGTGAGAATCTCGATCCAGCCCTGGGTTGCCACTTCGATGAGAATCGCTTTTTTATTGGTGAAATGCCGAAACAGCGTTCCTTCTGCGACCCCTGCTTTTTCGGCCAAATCGCGGGTCGTTGCGCCATCGTAGCCCTGATGAGCAAACAGCTTGAGGGCAGCCTTGAGAATGCGGGTTCGGGTTTGATCCTCGGTTTGGGAGGTTCGATTCAAAATTGCCATGAGCTTGGCGCGATCGCAGCGTAGTAGGGTTACGCCTATTTTGCAAGGAAATGATTGCGATCGCGTCAAGCGTTATGGAGTTTACAGATTTGAACCGGTGGCTTGCGTCAATTGGCGACACAAATTTGTCAAAAATTCCAGTTCATCACAAGCGCGTTCTAGCTGATAGGTCGGCAGGGTCGGTGCCAGCACGGTGTAAACTTCCACCGCTTCTTCGAGCAAATGAACCGCCTCATCAAGCGTCACATCCTCTAGATGAGCGGCTCGGTCTTTGAGGTTGCGAGGAGGTATCCAATCAACGCTATCGGGTGCCAAGCGCTCTGATTTGTCAGACGGTGAAGCCATCATAAAATTTTCTTGCCCTAGGGCAAGGCGTCTAGCCAAAAGATCAGACCCAGCGAGGTCAGAATCTAAGAATGAGGGCAAGAGACGCGATCGCAGATCCACCAACGGGATCACCTGATCGGAGGATTGTTTAAAATTCAACACTTAGCGGTGCTCTAGGGAACGGAATTACATCTCGAATATTCCCCATTCCGGTCATAAACTGAACTAAGCGCTCGAAGCCCAGCCCAAACCCAGCGTGGGGAACCGTGCCATAGCGCCGCAGATCAAGGTACCACCAATAGTCTGCCGGGTCGAGTCCTTGCTGTCGAATTCGCCGCTCTAGAACGTCTAATCGTTCTTCTCGTTGAGAGCCGCCGATGATCTCGCCAATCTTGGGCACTAAAATATCCATGGCTCGCACGGTCTGCTCGTCGTCGCTCAGGCGCATATAAAACGCTTTGATCTCGGTGGGATAGTCAGTAACGATCGTCGGTTTTTTGAACAACTCTTCTGCCAAATAGCGCTCGTGCTCTGATTGCAGGTCTAGCCCCCACTCGACGGGATACTCGAAGGTCTTGCCAGCATTTTGAAGTTGTGCGATCGCATCGGTATAGGTCAGCCGCTCAAATTCGGTGTTGATAATATTTTCAGCCGTTGCCAGCACCGAGTTATCAATCCGCGCATTAAAGAATTCCATATCTTCAGGGCAGGTTGCCATCACCTGCTTAAAGATGTGCTTGAGAAAGGCTTCTGCCAAATCCATATCGCCTTCGAGGTCACAAAATGCCATTTCTGGCTCTACCATCCAAAATTCAGCCAAATGGCGAGATGTGTTAGAGTTTTCGGCGCGGAAAGTCGGACCAAACGTGTAAACATTGCTGAACGCCATCGCCATGATTTCGGCTTCAAGCTGTCCGCTCACGGTGAGATAGGTCGGCTTCCCAAAAAAATCTTTGCTGTAATCGACTTCTTTCTGCGCTGTCATCGGCACTTGCTTTAAATTCAAACTCGTCACCGCAAACATTTCGCCTGCCCCTTCACAGTCGCTCGCCGTTAGCACCGGGGTATGCACCCAGAGAAAACCCTGATCTTGAAAGAATTGATGAATCGCAGTGGCGCAGGCATTGCGGACGCGGAAAACAGCGCCAAGGGTGTTGGTGCGCGATCGCAGATGCCCAATCTCTCGCAAAAATTCAAAAGAGTGCCGTTTTTTCTGAAGCGGATACGTTTCGGGATCGGCTTCCCCAAACACGGCAACCGAGTCGGCTTTTACCTCAATGCGCTGCCCTTTCCCCAGCGACGGAACCAGCACCCCAGACACTTCCACAGAGGCACCTGTGCTAAGCCGCTTGATCGCCTCCTCATATCCGGGCACGGTTTGGTTAATCACCACTTGCAGCCCCGCCATTGAGGAGCCATCATTCACCTCGATAAACGAGAATCCTTTTTGTTCGCGCTTGGTGCGTACCCAGCCTTGAATCGTTACAGATTCGTCAGGTTGTCCAGTGCGAAGCAGTTCTACAATACGTCGAGCCATAGCAAGAAGTTTAGGGAGTAAAGGACTGGGGAGGGGGGGTGGGGGGGGTGGGGGCTTTGATTGTCCAAAAGGCAAGACACCAGCCAAGCACAAGCCCAGCGCCACCAAATCGCACCGCTTGCCAGAACACCTCCTTCAAGCCTGACCAAGAGAAGAGACGGCTTTCGAGATCGAGTTCTAGGGCGTCTAGGTTTTGTTCAATGTTACGCAATTCTACTTGAAGCTCAGGAGATTTGCCTTGCCTAAGCACCGCTTTGAGGTCTTGCTGCCGCTGTTGCAACTGCGATCGCTGCTGTTGGTCTCGCAGAACTTGGGCATGGCGTTCCTTGAGTTCGTGAAGCGATCGCTCTAGGCTGGTTAAGGATTGCTCGAAGGTTGGCTCATCCGGTGGAGAATTTTGGGAAGACTGCATTTCCGCGCCAGATCGGTAAAAATAACGGTAGACCGATTTATTTTACCCAACCATTCCTATGTCAGACGCCCCAAAGCTTGAGCGATCCGTAATTTCCACGAATAGTATTTCCACGAGTAAGCTCTCAGACGTTAGCACCGTAGAGCTAGCCCAAGCCCTGGTCGAACGATTGAGCATCGGCGATCGCGATTGGCACCGGCTCAAGTCTGATCGAAAGGCGCGATCGCGCGAACAAACCGTCGCCGCGTTGATGCTGCTGCTCAAAGATCAACCCGAAGAAGCACTAGCCCGGCTACAGCAAGCGGTCGGATGGCTCGATCGCTCGATCTCTGCACCGCCCTGCCCAACTCATGGGTCTAGAAAACAGCCCTCTAGGGTTGAGCCATCTGACGTTTAGCATTCACCCGACGCTGAAAATCTGCCGGACAAGCCGTTCCATGTACCTGTGCAGAGGCTTCTACCCCTAGATTTGCTCTCGCGGCTGGCGTCGCCACGGCGTGCGAGATAGGCTGGCACAACAGGGTCAAAAGACACGAACACCCAGCTAACAACAACAACTCTAATCGCTTTGTTTCCATTAAACTTCATTCCCTACTGGGATCGTACAAATCCGCCTTGCCAAGATAGCAAAATTTTAAGTCGATGCGGCGTTTTATCTCAATACTCAGGACTCTTGAAGGGCAGACCGAAGCAAATGTTCCGTTGAGCCTGGTTCTAAAGAGTTGACAGTTGAAAAAATAGTGCTAAAGTACTAAAAATAATCTGAGGGCGAAGCTACTAAAGATAATCCTGAGGACTAAAGCAACGCATAAGGAGTAACGTCAAACGCTACTCTACCAAAGATAACTTGCCTACTATAGAGACCTAAAGCTAACTTTAGGCAAGCCCTAAAGTATTGAAGTATTGTGAGCGATCCCCACTCCCAAAGTACCAAAGTCTAGAGGGCTAGAGACAATCTTGAGAGGTAAGTCACTTGTTTGCAGAGTTTTAGTTCTGTTCCCTCACTGTTCCACTGCACCCGATCAAAGACTTGATGGAGAATATATAGCCCCCGCCCACACTCGCATTTGTCGCAAGGCAGATGCTCTTCAATGGTGTCTTCGCTGTCTTCCGGAGGTTCAAACCCGGCTCCTTGATCAGAGATCACCCACCAATACTCATTCGCGATCGTTGAAAACTGCACCAAAACTTTTTTGCCAGGATCTAAGTTATTGCCATGCTTGGCGGCGTTAACCAATGCCTCTTGCAATCCCAAGCGCACCTCGTCTCTCAAACGACTCGGCACTTTGGTTAGCAGCAAATCCAGAATCGGCACAAGATAAAGCGTAGACGGAAAACTGACTGTGTTCCAATTGCGCCCAGCCGGACGCGGTGAAATAGCGATCACTCAAAGAACCCCGCAGTTTTCAAGTGGACAAGCATACTCTTATTAAGCAGTCTCGTGAGGAACACGTAGCGATATCTAACTCAGATTCGACGCCTGGCAGAAATTCAAAATTGAAACTTTATGGGTCAGACCTATCAGTAGCGCCTCTGATAGCCAGAACTTAAGCTGATTATACTAGGTATACTTTTAATAAAAGGTTCGTCAGGAACTACCGAGCAGATCTTTATTCGTATCTCTATTATACCAAACAATGTTTAAGAACGCACACCTTCAGAGGTAGCACAGGGATGAAGGAGAATGGAGGTTCGCCATTTGGCAGATGCGCGATTTCAGCGTTTAGAGCAAGAAACCTCTGCTTGAGGAGCGTTGAGACCTCTACCACAAGTAGCCCCTCGCCGTAAAATCACCTATCGTTATCGGCGATGATAAATCCCTTGCTCAAGCCGATGGAAGTCTCGTTCAACTTCTGCCCACAGCGACCGATTATGGGGATCAGTCCGAAGCGCCTTCTTGAGGTAGACACGGGCTTTCTCAAACTCTTGGGTCTGAATGAGGTGATGCCCCCACCGTTGATAGGTGATTGCCTGCCACTGACGGACTTCTAGATCTTCGGGAAGCCGCTGCGCTAACCCCTCGACCAGCGCGATCGCTCTGGGAAAACGGTTTGTCTTAAACAACTGCTGCAACTGCTCGTAGGAACTCTGCTTGAGATATTTATCGGTGAGCGACAAATCGAGATTTTGCTGAACCGGGCTTGGCTTGGGCGCAGGCGGCTTACGGGTTACCACCACATCTGCTGGCTCAGCAGGAGACGAGGCAGCTTGAGCGGTAGGATGGACAGCAGAAAGCAAAAACCGATAAGCTTCTGTCACCCGAATAAACCGATCTTTCGCCCGTTCGTCGTTGGGGTTGACATCAGGGTGGAGTTGCCTCACCAATCGGCGGTAAGATGCCTTGATCTCTTCGTAAGAAGCACCTGTTCTCAACCCTAACAATCGATAGCAATCTGCGAGGTTCATTAAGACAAACAAAATGGCAGAACTACTTGAATTCTGCCATTTTTAGAGGGAATTGGTGAATTTAGCCTGAAATAAAGCTCAAATTTAAGGCGCGATCGCTCCCCCACTTCTGGTATGTCTCTCCAATAATCGTTGAGGAGTGGCTGGAACTGCGATCGCTAGACCCCAAATTCTGACTCTAACTTTGAGTAACCGTCTCGATCACCTTATCGATCAGCCCATATTCTTTCGCTTCTTGAGCAGACAGGAAATAATCGCGATCGGTGTCTTTTTGGATCTTCTCAATCGTTTGACCCGTCCGATCTGCCAAAATCCCGTTCAATTGGTGGCGAATCCGCAAAATCTCGCGAGCTTCAATTTCAATATCGCTCGCTTGTCTACGCCCCGTCCCTCCCAAAGGTTGGTGAATCATAATCCGCGCATGAGGTAAGGCAAAACGCTTACCTTTCTCACCTGCTGCCAGCAGAAACGCGCCCATTGAAGCTGCCAAGCCTACACAGATCGTAACAACAGGCGACTTAATGTGCTGCATGGTGTCATAGATCGCCATTCCTGCGGTGACAGAACCCCCTGGAGAGTTGATGTAAATGGAGATTGGCTTGTTGTTATCATCCGAGTCGAGATAGAGCATCGCGGCGATAATCGAGTTTGCCAGCGAGTCCGTCACTTCTTGACCTAGAAAAATGATTCGCTCTTGGTTGAGGCGGGTGTAAATATCGATCCAGCGTTCATAAGTGCTACCAGGAAGACGGTACGGAACGCTGGGAACGCCAATAGGCATAAGAGTAGCTCCTTGCGGGGTTGAGGTGTAGAGTGGAAAAATGCGAAGGTTCCAAGCCTTCACAAAAGATTAAGCTGCGCCGGCGGGGATCGCGTTTGGAAGCTCTTTGACACTTTCTACGACCCGATCGATCAGACCGTATTCTTTAGCGTCATAGGGGGTCATATACAGCATCCGATCGGTATCTTTGGCTAACTTCTCAATCGGCTGTCCGGTGTTGGTAGACAAAATATCAAGCAGCGATCGCTTGTTGTCTAAAACTTCCTTTGCCCGGATTTGGATATCGGTGGCTTGCCCTTGCGCGCCAGATCTCGGCTGGTTTAGCACAATGGTGGCATGAGGCAAACTTGCCCGGAATCCTTTCGTGCCAGAAGACAAGATCAAGGCTGCCGTACCCATCGCCTGACCAATACAGATGGTATGCACGGGGGGCTTGATGTACTGGATCGTGTCGCAGATGGCAAAGGCTTCGGTTTCAAACCCGATCGCGTCGCCATCGTACCAAGAGGTGCCCGTAGAGTTGATGTAAAAGCGAATGGGCTTTTCGGGATCATCAAACTGGAGATAGAGCAACTGGGCAATAATCAATTCGGTGACATCAATGCCGACTCTGCGTTTGACATCATCGGAAGAAAATAAAGGTAGCCCTAAGTAAACAATTCGCTCTTTGAGCAAAAGCGAGGGCATGTCCGGCGGTGGAGTGCGGACATAAGCTTCTCCATAAAAAGAAGATTGAACAGCCGTAATCGGTGATTCCATAGCGAGTGATGCCTGAAACAATGGCGCTCTATCTATGGTAGCGCGTGAGAGAAGGAATAAAGACAGGACACCTTCGGCAACGATTTTGAAGTAGGAATAGGAGATCGTAGGAGGGTTTGCGAAACGGTAGAGGTTTTTGGTGTAGATGTTTTTAATGGGCGATTCGGGTTTACGATCGCTGCTACATCTTGCCTTATCGTTGTTTTCTACCCCGGAGTCTCGCTATGCAAGTCAGCTTGAAGTATGCGCTCAGTGATGCTCAAGTCGATGCAACTCAACCCAACAGTCAGCGTCAAGTTGCGTTCTCGATTTCGGCGGTTCCCGAAGCGTTAGGGCGGACTGTCCCGCTTAATCTTTGCCTGGTGTTGGATCAGAGCGGCTCGATGGAAGGAAAATCGTTATCCACCGTCAAGCAGGCGGCGCAGCGCTTGATCGATGGGCTATCACCGGGCGATCGCATCTCGATTGTGACGTTCAACCACAAAGCCACGGTGCTGCTGCCCAACCAAATTGTGGACGATCCGGCAACGTTGAAACGGTCGCTGCAACGGTTGGAGGCATCGGGAGGCACAGCGATCGATGAAGGTCTGCGGCTAGGAATTGAAGAAATTGCCAAAGGTAAAAAAGATGCGATTTCACAGCTTTTCTTGCTGACCGATGGCGAAAATGAGCATGGCAGCAACGATCGCTGTCTCAAACTGGCTCAAGTGGCAACGGGGTACAATTTGACCCTCAATTCCCTGGGGTTTGGCAGTTCTTGGAATCAAGATATTCTAGAAAAGATCGCGGATGCGGGAGGCGGAACCCTATCCTATATTCAGCAGCCAGAGCAAGCCATGGCAGAATTTGGGCGGCTGTTTAGTCGAGTTCAGGCAGTGGGGTTGACCAATGCTTTTTTAACCTTGACGGTAGCGCCCGGCGTGCGGTTGGCAGAAATGAAGCCCCTCGCCCAAGTTGCTCCTGACACGATCGAGCTTTTGATCCAGCAGGACGGCAACCAAGCGATCGCGCGGTTGGGCGATTTGATGATGGATGTACCGAGAGTGATTTTGGCAAACCTATATGTGAATCAGTTGCCTGAAGGGAAAACGGCGATCGCCCATGCCCAACTGCGCTACGACGATCCCACCTCAGGGCAAGAAGGTTTGGTTTCAGAGAGCTTTCCGGTAGAAGTGGCAGCTTCAGCGCTGTATCAGCCGATGATTGACGCTGAGGTGCAACAACATATTCTGGCATTGGCAAAATATCGGCAGACTCAGATTGCAGAGATGAAATTGCAGCAGGGCGATCGCGCTGGAGCGGCGACAATGTTGCAAACGGCTGCCAACACCGCCCTCCAAATGGGCGATCAAGGCGGAGCAACGGTTTTGCAGATCAATGCCACGCGGTTGCAGTCTGGTGAAGTACTCTCTGAGGCGGATCGAAAGAAAACTCGTCTGGTGTCGAAAACGATTTTGCAACCCGAAGAATCAGAATAAAATTCTAGGTAAGCAAGGTGCAGAGTTTTTGACTAATCTATCAACACGCTAGAAAACAATACCCAAAGGGCTTTAGCGGTATGGGAGCACTTCAGCGCGATCGCAATCTAGGAAACCTTGATTACCCTCGCAAAGGTCACTCACAGTAGCAACCTTTGCGAGCATGAAGCGATGAGACAAGGGCTGGTTACTTGATAAACAGCATCTCTTGATACGTCGGCAGCGGCCATAAATCATCTGCTACTTCACCTTCTAGAGCATCGGCATATTCCCGCACCGTATCCATCAACGGACGGACGGTTTTAGCGCAAAACTGCATATGATCCTCAGTAGAAGGAAAACTGTGCTTGCTCAAAATGTCGATGAGTTGGGTCACGGCATCCATCATCGACTTTGCCAACATTGCTACCTTGGTGGCACTCTCCTTGTCTAGCTCAATGCCGATCGCGCCAGCGTTCGCGATCGTAGTCGAAAGCTCTGACAAATAGCGCATGGCGGCAGGGTAGATAATGGTCTTAGCGATGCTTACTACCAGCTTAGCCTCCACCTCGATCGACTGGATATATTGCTCTGAATAGGCTTCAAACCGGCTGGCAAGCTCTACCGGAGAAAGCACACCCACCTGCTCAAACAAGTTTTTGATGTACTCTTGCTGCAACACAGGCAACGCATCGGCGGTGGTCTTGAGGTTGGGCAAGCCGCGTTCTTCAACCGCCACTTTGTGCCATTCTTCCGAGTAGCCGTTGCCATTAAAGACCACAGCACCGTGATCGGTCATCACTTCTTTGAGAATGGCATGAATCGCTACATTGAGATCAATTCCCTCCGCCAACTGGCTTTCTAACTGATCAGCCATCCAGTTAAGAGAATCTGCCAGCACCGTATTCATCGCCACTAGAGGACCCGCAACCGATTGCCCAGAGCCAACGGCGCGAAACTCAAAGCGATTTCCGGTAAAGGCAAACGGAGAGGTGCGGTTGCGATCGCCCGGATCTTTGGGGAAAACCGGCAGCGTGTCTACCCCCAAATTCATCACCCCTTTGCTTTGAGATCCCGTCACGTCCCCTTGCACAATCTGATCAAAAACATCCTGCAATTGTTCGCCTAGATAAACTGAGATAATGGCAGGCGGCGCTTCGTTTGCCCCCAGCCGATGATCGTTGCTGGCAGAAGCAATCACGGCTCTTAGCAGCGAAGCGTATTTGTGGACACCCCGAATCACAGCCCCGCAGAACACGAGAAACTGTACATTTGAGTGGGGAGTGTCGCCCGGATCAAGCAAATTTCCTTGGGTCGCATTGCCAACCGACCAGTTAACGTGTTTTCCAGAACCATTGACCCCAGCAAACGGCTTTTCGTGCAGCAAGCAGACAAACCCATGCCGCTTGGCTGTATTTCGCAAAATGGTCATAATTAGCTGCTGGTGGTCACTAGCGACGTTGGCAGCTTCAAAAAATGGCGCGATCTCAAACTGTCCAGGGGCAACCTCGTTGTGGCGAGTCTTCGCCGGAATTCCCAAGCGGTACAGTTTTTCTTCAACGTCTTGCATAAAGACTTGCACCCGTTCGGGAATCGCCCCAAAATAGTGATCGTCAAATTGTTGACCCTTTGCCGGTGCTTTGCCAAACAGGGTTCTGCCCGAAAGCAATAGATCCGGGCGAACGCTGGCAAAACTAGCATCCACCAAAAAGTATTCCTGCTCTGCCCCACAGCTAGAGTTGACGGTGGCAATTTCAGAATAGCCCAACAACTTCAGCACGCGGGTTGCGGCTTTACTCATCGCCGCATTAGAGCGCAAGAGCGGGGTTTTCTTGTCGAGGGCTTCCCCCGTCCAAGAGACAAACACGGTGGGAATGCACAACGTCACGCCATTGTCGGTTTCCATGACAAAGGCAGGGCTGGTGACATCCCACGCGGTATAGCCCCGTGCTTCAAAGGTAGAGCGAATGCCACCATTGGGGAACGATGAGCCATCGGGTTCGCCCTGAACAAGCACTTTACCCGCAAACTCGGAGATCACCGTGCCGTCGCTCTGCACCGAGATAAAGCCATCGTGCTTTTCAGCGGTGGCATTGGTGAGCGGGTAGAACATGTGAGAGTAGTAGAGTGCCCCTTTCGAGATTGCCCAGTCTTTCATGGCAACCGCAACCACATCTGCTACCGAACCATCTAGCGGTTCTCCGCTTCTGATGGTTTTGTGCAAAGATTTGAAGACAGATTTGGGCAGGCATTCTTGCATCTTGTTCAACGTGAAGACATCTGACGCCCACATGTCCTCTAACCGTCCGGGCATTTTAACCACAGAGAGTTTGCGGCTGTTAATTGTGTTGATGGCTTGAGAGCGCAACTCATTTCCACTCATAGTTTTTTCTGCTGAAGGGTTTAGATGTAGGGTGATCGGGCTTTGAAGAGAGTGACGCCTCTCGGTTCCTCAAAGAAATGAGAAACGGTGAGCCGCGTCCGTTCAAACATGGGGTAGGGCAAGCCGGGTTAGTAAACGTGCGGCACAAAAAATTGCTCGTTGCGGGGTGGGCGCACATAGTCTTTGGGGGCAGCAGAGCGCGGGGGTAGCTCCATTGGCTCAGGAGTCATGTCGGTGTAGGGGACTTTGCTCAAAAGATGGCTGATGCAGTTGAGGCGAGCCGCCTTTTTGTCGTCGGCTTCAACGGTGAACCAGGGAGCTTCGGGAATATTGGTATATGCCAGCATGGTGTCTTTGGCTTTCGAGTATTCCACCCAGCGATCGCGCGATTCTAAGTCCATGGGGCTAAGTTTCCATCGGCGGGCGGGGTCAATGGTGCGAGACTGAAACCGGCGCTCTTGTTCGTCATCACTGACGGAAAACCAATATTTCAGCAGTCTGATCCCCGATCGCACGAGCATCCGCTCAAACTCTGGGCAAGAGTTGAGAAACTCGCCGTATTGCTCGTCTGTGCAGAAGCCCATCACATGTTCAACGCCTGCCCGGTTATACCAACTGCGATCGAACAAGGCAATCTCTCCTGCCGCAGGAAGATGCTCAACATAGCGCTGGAAATACCACTGGGTTTTTTCGCGATCGGAGGGGGTTCCCAACGCCACCACCCGGCAGCCACGGGGGTTGAGCGGTTCGGCAATTCGCTTGATGGTTCCGCCTTTGCCAGCGGCATCGCGCCCTTCAAACAGGATCACCATGCGATCGCCGGTGTGCTTAATCCAATACTGCATTTTGACGAGTTCAGTTTGCAGGCGCGTCAGTTCTCGCTCGTACTCCTTTTTGGCTAATTTCTTTTGCTTAGGTGATTCGCCTTCAAGATAAACCGGAACCTTAGCATGTTTCTTCAGTTTCTTCTGTTTGTTTGAACCGGGTTTAGCAGGGGTTTCCAGGTCGATGGTTGAAGAGTCAGAACCGTTGAGTTGCTGTGGTTTCATGAAGGTATTTCCTGTAACAATCGGTAGAATTTAGCGAAGATTCCAGTGGCTTTTTGCCAAACCGTCACGATGGGATACAGACAACAAAAGGGAGAAAAACTGCACCAAATTGATCTTCCTTTCTTATCTCTCTGTCAGAAAAGGTCTAAAGAATTTGCCCATCGACCCCCCTGCCTAAGGCATCCCCCCTTGGTCAGGAGGAACTTTCCGGCTCCCCTCCTGACTCAGGAGAGGTTGGGGGAGGTCGCACATCTGTCGCATTTACAGATTAATTTGGTATGAAGGCTGCGATCGCAACCTCCAGTTTCCTGACCTCAAAAGCCTCTGCGTAGTTGCCCTTACGTTATTCCCAGTAAAGGCTAGAAACAGAGGGCTTTTTGTATTAAGAAATACCAGATGCGGAGAAATTAAAAAGTTTAGGCGAGTCAACGATTTGCAAGCAGATCAAGATAGCAATTGCCAACTTTAACGGCAAGATGCGGTTAGTAAATTTGGGATGCGAGCAAAAACACAATATTGAACTGAGCAATATTTAGCCGCCCTACATAGGGTTGCCACTAGCGGCGTTGAGTCTTCCTTTCCTCGTTTGAAGCACGACGATGCATCACCTGCGTCGTTGAAGAAAACAAGATTAATCTTGAGGATTTTGCCAGATGTTGGGCTACTTATCAGCTAAGTTGAGCCATGAAGGAGTTAAGCAGACTCGATGGCAAAGATAGCCGCTACCAAGCCTCTCTGAACTGATCATCACCCTGGTACAACGTCAGACATTTCAAAACGGTCAGCGCTTCTGTGCTTTCCAAGTGCCGCTATAGGTATACAGCCGCTTATTCCGGCTCACATGTTCCCAGCAGTCACGGCACACAAACCACCACTCGCCCGATGCATCGAACTGGACGTGGTAGAGGACAGGAACCACTTTTTCGCAGAGAGAACAGGCTTTTTCGTGAGAGCGAACCACAGAGCGAACTACAGAACGAACCATAGAGAACGCACAAAACGGCGCGAAGATTTGATTTTTAGCACACTCTGCTAGGCATAGCCTTCACTTGCGCCCCTAGCGCTGATCGCAGAAGCCTTGGGCTTGGCAAAAATCATGCGACCTGCCGAGGTTTGCAGCGAGCTTGTCACAGTCACCTGAAGTTCGTCGCCCACAAACTGACGCCCTTCCTCAACCACAACCATTGTGCCATCTTCGAGATAGCCAATGCCTTGGGCTGGCTCTTTTCCTTCTCGCAAAATTTTCAAGTCAATGCTATCGCCCGGAAGATAAGTCGGGCGCATGGCTTGAGTTAAATCATTCACATTGAGCACGGGCACTTTCTGCACCGTGGCAACTTTATTGAGGTTATAGTCTGTAGTCAGCAGTGCGCCGTTAATATCTTGCACAAGCCGAACCAACTTAGCATCGACCGTCTGCACATCTTCATAGTCCGCAGGGTGAATCATCACCCGATCGGGATAAGCTTCTCGAATGGCGTTGAGAATATCTAGCCCCCGCCGCCCTCGAACTCGCTTTTGATCGCTAGACGCATCTGCCACCTGCTGCAATTCTTGTAGCACAAACTGAGGAACAAGCAGTTGCCCTTCTAGAAAGCCCGTGTCGAGCAGTTGAGCAATGCGACCATCAATAATACAACTGGTATCGAGCACTTTGGTGGTTGCAGACTTGATCGTGCCCTCAGCCAAAAGCAGAGCTTCTACACTGCTAGGACTGATGAGCCGCAGCAGCGATCGCCCATGGAGGTCGGCGAGGGATACGCCAGAAACCGCAAACAAAATACTACCGAGAACCGCAGCAAGGGGCTTAATAAACGAAAACTCTGAAGGAATGGGCAGGAGAAAAATCGGAGCGAGCAGCAAATTTGCCACCAACAAACCAACCACCAAGCCGACAGAGCGACTCAGCAGCACATCGGCTGGCAAGTCACGAATATGCCGTTGTAGGCGGCGGAATCCTGCTTGGGCTGAAATGCCGAAAGCGAAGCCAATGAGCGCCCCAAACCCGGCTAGCACGATCCGCAGCGAGCCGGGATCGGTTGCCTGTTGGAGGAGATTTCCGGGGAGGGCTTCGATCCCGTGATAGCCAATTCCCGCCCCTGCTAGAATGAAGGAAATAATAATGACTGCATCAATCATAGGACTGAATGTTGGGAGAGGGATGCGCTAAGTCTTGTAAAATTTAGCACAGTTAAATAGGGGGTTAAGACCATTTAATGATGATAGAAATAAGGATAAAAGAAGAACGATTGGATGAATCTTAACCATTCGCTTAACCTGGCATCATTATATCTACGAATGAATCGATTTGCGCTGTCTGTGCCTTGCCCCATGGACGGTTTACCGCCCAAATCTTCGTAGTTTGTGATACAAATCGAAGCAATTTTAAGCCGAGATCAGGGGGATCGGTTGTGTGGAACCCAATTAAAGACTGTTCGTTGAGAATTGGCAATAAATATTATTCAAGTGATGCTTAAGAAGTAATGGAATTTAATAGTCCAAGCTCGGCATATGTTCACATTCCGTTTTGCCGCCGCCGATGTTTTTACTGTGATTTTCCTATTTCCGTAGTGGGGGATCGGCGCAATGGGACAACTTCCACTGCGATCGCACACTATACCGATGCCCTCTGCTCCGAAATTCGCCTCACGCCTGCGCTCGGTAAACCGCTCAAAACCGTGTTCTTTGGCGGCGGCACCCCTTCTCTGCTCTCGGTAGCTCAACTCAACCAAATTCTCGCGGCGTTGGATCAGCACTTTGGCATAGACGACGATGCCGAAATCTCGATGGAGGTCGATCCGGGCACGTTTGACTTGGCGCAAATCCGGGGATACCGGGCAGCAGGCGTCAATCGAGTGAGTTTAGGTGTTCAAGCGTTTCAGGCGGAGTTGCTGAGCATGTGCGGCAGAACTCATACGGTAGACGATGTGTATGCCGCAATGGATCTGATTCGTCAGGTTGGGCTTGAGAACATCAGCCTGGACTTGATTTCGGGATTGCCCAACCAAACTGTTGAGCAGTGGCAAGCGTCGTTGGAATGCGCGATCGCCCTGTCTCCCACGCACCTATCGGCGTATGATCTCACGATCGAGCCGCAGACGGTCTTTGGCAAACAATACAGCCCAGGGGCAGCGCCCTTGCCATCCGACGAACTCACCGCCGCTATGTATTGCACCGCCGATCGCGTCTTGACAGCAGCGGGCTACCAGCATTATGAAATCTCCAACTATGCCCAACCGGGCTATCAGTGTCGTCACAATCGGGTGTACTGGGAAAACCGCTCATTTTATGGCTTTGGTATGGGTGCAACGAGTTATGTGAACGGCGATCGCAGGTCTCGACCTCGCAAAACCAAGGAATACTACGAGTGGCTCGATCAGCAGCAGCACCATCCCTCGGCGCTCAGCATACCTGAAGCCGTTCCATCTGAGATGTTGCTAGACACGTTGATGGTGGGTCTTCGCCTTGCCGAGGGCTTGAGCCTAGAACGACTGGCGCAGCAGTTTGGGGCCGCCTGCGTTAGCAAAATTTGGATTTGCTTGAAACCCTATCAACGCGCCGGATGGGTTGAAGTGGTTGGAACGGATGACACGTTGCTGCCGACAGAGGTGCCCACACACACCGGACGGTTACGGCTGACCACCCCAGAAGGATTTTTGTTTTCTAACGTGGTGTTGGTAAAACTGTTTGAGCAGTTTGATCACAGCAGTGGAGATGAATGATCTGCGATCGCGCTGAGGGTCACCCTTCAAGACCATCGCTTATTTAAGCTTCGACTTTGATTTTTTGCCATCAGATTTGCTATGCGCTGGCGGAGCACCATTGGAGGCTGCCGCGATCGCGGATTCTGCTTGCAAATGCGCTTCTAAAAACCAGAGGCGCTTATCGATCGCCCTCGACACTTCGGTATAGAGATCCGCCGTGTCTGCATCGCCCAAGTCATCGGTTGAGGCAATGCCATCGCGGACAATTTTTGCATAGATAGCGTAGCGATCGGCTAATGCCGTGACATGAGATTTGCCATCGAGGATCTCAACCGGATATTCTGGCAGAGCCGAGGTTTGAGCGGCAATGCGGGCGGTGCCAAAAGCAGTGCCGCCGAGGGCTGTAACCCGTTCTGCCACAAGATCAACAAATTCTTCTAGCTCAGATGCCATCTCATCAAACAACTCGTGCAATTGATAAAAGTCCATCCCTTTGACGTTCCAATGCGCCTGCTTGACCTGAGTTTTGAGATCTAACGTAGATGCCAGGGTCTGATTTAGGATATCGATCGTTTCCGAGCGAACATTTGCAGCCATATCAATGCGGGTGTAATGCATGGGAGAGCTAGCCATTCTGTTTTGTCTCCTTGAACTAATTATTCTGATTATTCTGAAGTGATTACTCTCTGAAAGAACAGTTTAATAGAAAGCTTACTCAAATAAGAGGTTTGAAATAAAGATATAGGTCAACGCTGACAAAGGCACAGGCACCAAAACTCGCGTCCTGCGATCGCACGCTTAAACAACTCGCAAGCTTCGGCAATGTAGGAAATTGTAGACCTGGTAAACCGGGCATTTTTTATGACCAGCAACACCAAAATCTACTGTTCTGAACTGGGCAATTGATGACGCTGTTTATGAATTTCAAGACTCAGAAGACAGGCAACTAGCCAAACGAATCCAGCCGCATAACCCGCAACAATATCAGTTAGCCAATGCACGCCAAAATACAGGCGGCTAAAGCCAATTAATAAAATTAGAACTGCCGTTCCACTAATAATTTGGGTGCGCCATCGAGAAAGCCGACTCGCGAGTAAGTAACCAAATAAACCCAAAATCACCATCGAGAGCATCGCGTGTCCGCTCGGAAAGCTGTAAAAACGGACATCCACCGTTCGTGCCCACAACTGAGGACGATCGCGCTCAAACAACGTCTTGAGCAGCATATTTAGCCCCAGTGCCCCCACTGCCGCGATCGCAATGGTGAAGGCTTCAGGGCGGTGGCGACGCCAGATGAGCCATAGACTCACTAGCAAACACAACGCCACGAGAACTCCGGGATCGCCCACCGTTGTGATGCCCAGCATAATTGGGTTGAGCCACGGTTCTTGCACCTGCTGGATCGCAAACAAAACGCTGACATCAAAGGCGTAGGTTTCTTTTTCAAGCACGTCTTCTGCGATTTCAGCAAAGCCCCACAGCGCGATCGCGGCGAGTACTAACCCAGCGAGCCGAACCGCCGTCAACAGCGGCACGAAAGACAGCCCAACGCGCCGCCCCCAGGAAATTAGCGACTGACTTGCGTGGCGAATAAGCTTCAACATCACAGGATAAAAATTAGCGCTGAGAGATTAACTAAAATTCTCATGGGCAAGGTTTTAGCCTTCATCTAGCCAAAGTTAGAATCTTGCAGTTGCCAGCCCAAAAACTCAGGAGCAGATCAAAGGATCGCGATCGCAGAAGAAACTTTGGATACAGGATGCCATAAATTCGGGGTTTTCAAGATGCACGTTGTGCCCTGTGTCAGGCGAGATCGCAACGTGCAGAGTGGAGCACAGCATCGCCATTTCTTGATAGATTGTGATGAACTTGCGATCGCACGCTCCAACTACTCCCAACACCGGAGACTGATGCCGTGATAATTGCTGCCACAAGCTCGGTTGCATTCCTGTGCCCATACATCGAAGTGATGTAGCAAGCGTTGCAGGATCGTTTTTTAAGCGATTCTGAATCATTGTCTCAAACTGTGGGTGCTGCTTTAGAGATCGAAACAAGGGTTGCTCATACCACTCTGCCAAAAACCCAGCAAAATCGGTTTCCAAGCGTTGGGCGAGAGCAAAATCGTGATGTCGTCGTGCCACTCGTTCGGCTTCGGTTTTTAAGCCAGGGGAAGCCGATTCAAGCATCACCTTGGGAAACCGAGCATCATAGTGCAGCGCCAGATAGAGGGCTAACCGTCCGCCCATTGAGTAGCCCATCAGATAGGTGGGCGGCATGGCGAGATGATCGAGAAGCCGTATGATCGCCCTTGCCGTTGGCGCGATCGCATAGCATTCTTCTCCGCCTGCCACCTGAGTTTTACCGTGCCCTGGCAAATCGATTCTCAGGCAACAAAACCGCCCAGCCAGCAGAGAAACGACGGGATCAAACTCCTCGCTGCTGCCAAGAAAACCGTGGAGAAAGACCACGATCGGTAAGGTTCGATCCCCATCTAAAGTGTAATGGAGTAGATCAGACACAAGACCTATAGCGACTTTTTGTTTTTAGAACTCGTTGTTTTTAGAACTTGCAGTGTTTAGATATTGCAATCGTGCAGTTAGCTCTTTCACATGTCAAAATCGGTTACTCCCACAGTTCGCCGAATCTTGTTGTCAGCGCCAGCCTCTAGCACTTCTGTTGGGTAAAAATCTGTTTTCATTCCGATTGCATTTAGCAAAGTGATTGTAATTGGAACATGATTGACTAATATAACTTCTGCTAAGTAAATGTTCTTCGTTCCTGGGGGGGTATATTTTTCGCCCACTTGAAAGCCCTCCCGCTTGAGCAAAAACATGGCGTCGTCAAGGTTCATCCCTTTGCGGATGTGAGAGTTCATCTGGCTGTAAGCATATTTGTACTGGAAGTAAGGAAGTAAATCAATCGCTGCGATCGCGGCAAGGGGCAATAGCACCGTTAGCAGCACCGTCAACGGTTTTGGTAGCTTTAGCAAACGCATAGGCTCTGGAGTCATAGCAAAGATCACCTAAAAGAATGCACCTATCTCTACCTTCTCATATTCATTGATCAATTTTTGGTCGAGCCATGTCTTCCTTAAATTTTTAAAATAAGAAATACCGTTGCGCCATGGGTAAGACCGTTGCAGGTTCGCAGGTGAGCAGTTCTCCATCAGCGCGGACTTCGTAGGTTTCAGGATCGACTTCCATCTGCGGCAGGGCGTCATTGAGTTTCATGTCGCGCTTCGTTAGGGTGCGAACGCCTGAGACAGCCAGGGTTTTCTTGTGCAGCTTGAGTTTGTCGGGGATGCCTTTTTTGAGGGCAGCTTGAGAGAGAAACGTGAACGAGGTAGCTGCGATCGCACCTCCAAAACTACCAAACATCGGTCTCATGTGGACTGGCTGAGGCGTAGGAATACTGGCGTTAGCATCTCCCATTTGTGACCACGCAATCATTCCACCTTTGATCACCATTTCTGGTTTCACGCCAAACATTACCGGACGCCACACGCATAAATCTGCAATTTTACCCACTTCTACCGAGCCGACATACTCAGCGATGCCATGCGCGATCGCAGGATTGATCGTGTATTTTGCAATATAGCGTTTCGCTCTGTGATTGTCGTTACGTGATGAATCTTCGGCTAATGCCCCTCGTTGGACTTTCATTTTGTGTCCTGTTTGCCAGGTGCGGATGATCACTTCTCCGATGCGCCCCATGGCTTGAGAGTCAGACGATATCATACTAAATGCGCCCAAATCGTGGAGAATATCTTCTGCTGCGATCGTTTCTCGTCTGATTCGAGATTCCGCAAAAGCAACGTCTTCTGGAATGCTGGGATCAAGGTGGTGGCAGACCATCAGCATATCGAGGTGTTCGTCTAACGTATTCAGCGTATAAGGGCGAGTGGGATTGGTCGATGAAGGCAGCACATTTGCTTCGCCGCAGACTTTGATGATGTCGGGCGCGTGTCCGCCGCCTGCGCCTTCGGTATGATAGGTGTGAATGACGCGATTTTTGAATGCCGCGATCGTATCTTCGACAAACCCAGCTTCATTTAAGGTGTCGGTATGAATCGCGACTTGCACATCGTATTCGTCTGCCACAGTTAAGCAAGTATCGATCGCGGCAGGTGTCGTACCCCAATCTTCGTGGAGTTTTAAGCCCATTGCGCCTGCTTTAAGCTGTTCTTCGAGGGCAGCAGGTTGGCTGGTGTTGCCTTTGCCGAGAAATCCAATGTTCATCGGGAAGGCATCGGCAGCTTGAAGCATTCGGTAAATGTTCCAAGGGCCGGGAGTGCAGGTGGTGGCGTTGGTGCCTGCGGCAGGCCCGGTGCCGCCGCCGATCATTGTTGTGATGCCTGATGCGATCGCAACTTCGATCTGCTGCGGACAAATAAAGTGAATGTGCGAATCGATGCCGCCTGCGGTGAGGATCATCCCTTCCCCTGCGATCGCTTCGGTTCCAGGCCCAATAATGATGGTGATGTTGTCTTGGATGTAAGGATTTCCGGCTTTGCCGATCGCCGCAATTTTACCGTCTTTAATACCAATATCCGCTTTGACCACGCCCCACCAATCGAGGATCAGCGCGTTGGTGATCACCGCATCGACCGCGCCATCTTCGTTGGTAATGGGAGATTGTCCCATGCCATCGCGAATCACTTTGCCGCCGCCAAACTTCACCTCCTCGCCGTAGGTGGTGTAGTCTTGTTCGACTTCGATAATCAGTTCCGTATCGGCTAACCGGACGCGATCGCCCACAGTCGGACCAAAGGTTTCAGCGTAAGCGCGGCGATTCATGCGGTAACTCATGGGGATTCCTCTGAGAGTGTTTCGATAAGAGACTGTGCCCAGGTGAAAACTTGCTCTGCAAGCGCAACCGCTTGATCGTATTCTTCTTCAGTAATTGCTTCAGAGACACTAGGATATCTCCCAGCGAGAGCGTAGATGCTTAGTTCTATTACTGGATTCAGTGTTTCATCCCAATCTATTCCAGCCGTTTTAATGAGATTTGTTAGTGTCTCTAGATTGTGGGTGAATGGAAAGCGAATTCCTGCTTGCACAAGAACTGCTTTCATACTTTTTTCTGCTGCTTGTTGAGCATGAAAACAGAACGAGTCAAACAACACTTCTGGTAGCAAACGAGCCGATTGAGCAATTACTAAATCACTTTTAGCGTATCGTAACCAGTCCCTAGGACTGCCAATTTCAGGACTAAGAGGCTGCATAGACTTCTTTTCCTTCTCGGAGAACAGGATAATAGACGAGGCTAAAGTTATCCCCATATCTTTGGAGATCGTCTTCTGTCGCCACAACCACATCAACGGGAGTTCCAAAGCCAATCAAATTCATGTAGATCTTGCCTGCGGTGCGACGGCGATGTTGCCCTTCTGGCACGACAACCAACACGTCTAAATCACTGTCTGGCGTCATCTCTTCACGGGCGGCTGAACCAAATAAAATAATCCGAACGGGATTGGCGACGGCAACAATTCGCTGGACGAGTTCTGCGATCGTAGGTGAATCTGGTTTCATACGCCTGCTTTTACGATCTTCTAAACCGAATGTATCATACGGCGTTTCAACGCTGCACTCTCAAGTTCTTACAATGATTTTGTGTTCATCATTCCACTAGGAATTTCACTATCTTACAAGTATGTTCGATGCTGTATCGTATTTAGTATTGGCTTGAATGAAGTTAAAAATCTGCGTTTGAAGTTTCTGTTTCTCTTTCCAAAGCATGTTGGCATGATTGGCAGACTGAATCGCATATAACAGTTTAGGCTCAGGTGCAGAACGATAGAGCGATCGTGCATCTTCAAAAGGAATGTAGTCGTCTGCGGTTCCGTAGTTCCGTCTACAATGGAGAACTGAATGGTTTCTGCGATTGCACCATATTGCCTCAGAATTTGAGGCTGAGAATCAACCGGGCGTTTGTAATGGCTGAGGAGTGAGTAGGGCAGCCAATTGTCGATCGCGACTAATATTGCAATGATGACTACGAAGGCAATGAGCGTTTGGGATGTTTTGTTGCGGGAACTAAATCTTCTAACGTTCACGATGCTCTCTTTGGAGGCGCGATCGCATTCATAGTTCCCAATCTTTTACTGCAAATACTGAGCCGCTATTAAGGAACGTAGACTGGCATCGGTTCAATGTTCAACTCTTTGCGAATGTCTTCGACAGGTCTTTCCCAGTGGTCTTCCCACTTTTGAGCCAGTAACGGTTTTGCTTTTGCGCCCATGCGGTAGCCCGAAGCAATGCGATCGAGCAATTTATCTAGCCCATCAGGGTGGGTCAGCAAGGTTTGCAGAAAAGCTCCAGCGATCAGCACCCCAGATAGAGTACGGCGAGTTTGAGCCAGTTCAAACGCCTTAAGACCAATTTCCCCCGGAACATCAACACTAAAGCCGGTAACAACGTGCCAAATGTCGTGGGTTTGCCTCAGCCGAAATAGAAGATAGGTCGCCTCGTCAATGACATCAAGCTTGCGATAAAACCCTGGATCAAACCCTGCTGATGAGATGTAGTTGGCGAAGGCAAAGCCCAACGAATGAGGAGGGTAGGTGAGGAGTTTTGCGATCTCTGGAGAGGGCGGAGTATAGCGTTCTTGGGCAAGCTGTGCCACCTGCGGATCAGCCAGCATATGCTTGACGGATGATGCCAGGGTCTGCGGATGCGATCGCCGTAAAGCATCTTCAACGTCATAGACCGATTCTGTTTGTTCCGGATCTTTGAGCAGCGTTATGACGCTTTTGATCGTGGTGAGATATTGGGCGTTCAAGCGTCGTAGATCTTTGAAGTTCATAAGGCAACTCCGATAGGGATAGGATTGACACAGTTTCCGAGGAAACCCCGCTCTATAAGAAGAGTTTCCAAATTTACATTAAGACACTTACATTAAAGCTTAGTTTTCTTTTTCCCCTTCTTAGATTTTGCGTCTAAAGCTCCTTCGATTTTGGCATTAAACCCATAGACTTCACGAGTCCCCCTGAGGGGAACAAGCGTCACCTCGCGTGTGTCTCCTGGCTCAAAGCGAACTGCCGTGCCTGCGGGAATGTCGAGGCGCAGCCCACGGGCTTGCTCTCGGTCAAAGTCTAGCGCCGCGTTGACTTCGTAGAAGTGAAAATGAGAGCCAACTTGGATGGGGCGATCGCCGCTGTTTGCAACCGATAGGGTCAGGGTTTCGCGCCCGGCGTTCAGTTCGATTTCGCCGTCTTCAACAAACAGTTCGCCTGGGATCATAGCGTTCCTACTCCTTGGGGAAATCAGCAGATGGGATTGTGAACGGTGACTAGTTTTGTGCCGTCGGGAAAGGTGGCTTCGACTTGGACTTCGTGAATCATGTCGGCGATGCCGTCCATCACGTCATCGCGGGTTAGCAGAGTCGCTCCATAATTCATCAGTTGGGCAACGGTTTGTCCATCTCTTGCGCCTTCTAAAATGGCGGCAGACAGGAATGCGATCGCTTCTGGATAGTTTAGCTTTAGCCCTCTCGCTTTGCGTCGTTCTGCCAACAGTGCAGATGTAAAAATCAACAGTTTATCTTTCTCTTGGGGCGTCAGTTGCATGGTTACTCCTCAATATCAGCAGCAATAATAGTCTCAAGCTCAGTGATCAGTTGCGGCAAATTGTACGTTACTGTGTCCCACACAACATCTAAATCAATATCAAAATAACCATGAATGATGCAGTTTCGCATACTGATAACGGTTGACCAAGGAATTTGTGGTAATTCCCTCTGACGTTCTTTTGTAATGCGTGAAGCGGCTTCTCCAATGACTTCAAGACAACGAAACAAAGCAGCGGCTAACATTTCATTTGCATCCATCTCAGCGCGAGATTTGTTTTCCAGAAATCGAACGGCTTGGCAGGCGTAATCCAGCATATGCCGCAGACGCGCATATCATCTATGTTCATAAATGACCTGTGCAAAATCTAAGACTCGTTGACGGAAATAGCGGCTAATTTCTGCGGACGTTCGGAGATCAACTTTACGCTTAAGCATTTCTGTTAATTCCGTTTCCATTCCAATGAGTTCAAAATAACCAACCCTACTATTTGGAATGAATTCTACTAGCATATCGACATCGCTTTCTGGTTTGAAATCTTCTCTTAAAATTGAGCCAAATAGCGAGAGCTTACGAATCGGTTTGCGTTGACAAAATTCGATAATCTGTTCGATGGGAAGATCCATGGGAAGGGTAAGATCCATGGGCGTGACCTCAATTACAGTTGCCAAACTCTAGGAATGCAGACTGAACGTTTGAATAGCGTTGCTCGAACCAATTGCCAAACAGCAATAAACCACTGGCGCATCTCTATTGTAGAAGTGCCGCGATATCGACACAGCATTCCGGTTTGCAAGCGAGTCACACCCGTTTCCCCCAATGTGCCTGACCAAAGAGAACGCGCCGCTTGCACAAGTTCAGGATCTACAGCTTGACCAATATACGCAAAGCTGCCCACGATCGGACTGCCTGCCAACCCGTGGGGACTGTGAAACAATACGTCACTACCGGGGAGCCATTGTCTATCGATCCAGACCGGACGATCGTTTTGCCAGACTTCGGTGTGCGATCGCCACACTCCATTGATAAACTTCTCTCCTCTCGCGGTGCGCCCAAAGCGGGTCATGTCCCAACCGATCCAGTGGGCGTTGGGGGCAAGATCAATTCGCAGGTCTTGGCGATAGAGTGCGCCATCAAACACGATTGTTTCTTGAGGCAACCATTCTAAAACGGCGCTTGCTGCTACTGCGATCGCAACTGTTTGACGAGCCTCTCTCCCCTGTGTGCGGTAAACCTTGGCGGCGGCAGGGGTAGTCAGCAGGGCATTGCTGTTGG
Organism: Myxacorys almedinensis A; assembly: GCF_010091945.1. Classification (GTDB taxonomy): domain Bacteria; phylum Cyanobacteriota; class Cyanobacteriia; order Leptolyngbyales; family Leptolyngbyaceae; genus Myxacorys; species Myxacorys almedinensis. The sequence goes on along the minus strand of NZ_WVIE01000015.1, from coordinate 52,104 downwards.
GTAGCAGGCGGATGTCGAGCGATAAGCGATCGCCCCCCACGATGCCACCTGCTGTATGCATGATAACCGTGTGACACGCCTCATCCCCCTCTGGGTAAAAGGGGCGTTGTACCTTTAGAGGAGCCTGTCCCAAATTTTCGATTAGCTCAGTTGCGCCATGGCGGTTAGCAAACGTTAGGAATAGAGCACCATGCCAATCGTTGGGGGCAAATGTGGGAGGGGAAGGATGAGGTTGGTTCACTGAACAGAGCGTGTCGCTAATCGTGGTTAGCTTACTGTCGATTACAGTAGCGTGTTTCGGCAATATTTTGTAGAACTTAAGAACTTCTTTAGCACCCCAAGCGCTATTGCAGACATCGAGTTTGAACAAGCGCTTCCTTGATGCAACTTGGCGCGATCGAGTTTGAACAAGCGCTTCCTTGATGCAACATCTCAAAGAAGTTTTGGTAGGTTGGTGGCACTATTATTGACGTTGGTTTGCCTGGTAATCGCTTCTCGTTCTCAGGGTTGATTCGTGCGATCGCATAACTCTGACACAATCACACCATATGCTTTCAACGTATGGAATTTTTCAATAATTATCTTTCGAGCCAAAGTTATGATCAAATCGTGGATGGTGATTGGGGCGATTACGTTTCTCGTTGCCTTAGGAAGCGGCATTGTCAGACCGCAGGATGTGAAGTGGTTTAACCGGTTGCGGCGTCCGCGCTGGCTCACCTTCGAGAAACTAATTCCGGTAATTTGGACGGTTGTTTTTATTTGTGGCGCGTGGTCTGCCTACATTGTGTGGGAAGAAACCCAGGACTGGCAATTGATGATTCTTTATCTAGTGCTAGAAGTTGCGATCGTAGCTTATTCTCCATCACTGCTATGGTCGCGCAGCCTCAAACTTGGAACCTTTGTCGGCGGGTTAGGATTTGTAATTGGGCTGTTTCTCACCGCACGGGTCTTACCGATTTCGGGATGGGCGGCATTGCTGCTCGTTCCTTTCTTGCTCTGGGCACCGATAGGCACCTACACAACCTGGGCGATTTATAAGCTCAATCCCGAATTTCCCTAACCGCTTCCCTGCTTGTACTCCCTGCTAGGATAGTGGGGTTGAAATAAGGGGACACGTCTATGACTCGCGCAATCATGGAAACGGACAAAGGCACGATTCACTTGGATCTGTTTGACCAAGACGCGCCCAACACCGTAAAAAACTTTGTGGATTTGTCAACAAAGGGATACTACGACGGTTTGGCATTCCATCGGGTGATTCCAAATTTTATGGTGCAAGGCGGTTGCCCGAATACGCGGGAAGGTGCATCGGGAATGCCAGGAACCGGCGGACCGGGATATCAGATTAAGTGCGAAATTAATCCAAATAAGCACAAGGCGGGTACCCTGTCGATGGCTCATGCCGGACGGGATACAGGCGGCAGTCAGTTTTTTATCTGCCATTCGCCTCAACCGCATTTAGACGGAATGCATACGGTGTTTGGTCAGACCAATGATATGGATGTGGTGAATGCCATCCGAGCCAATGATCGAATTTTGTCAGTAAAAATCGAAGCGTAGACCTTTCGCAAACGTCATAAAAGCGGGTGCAACGGAGGATTTACAGCTTGCATCCGCTTTTATTGATTCTGTTATTGATTCTGTGAAACCTGTTCGTTGCGGTTAGGCTGCTCTTCCATAATGAGCTATTTTGGACAGCTTATTTTCTGAAGGTTGATTAGTAGCGATCGCACCTTCTTCCTGCCCTTCTTCCTGCATAGTCAACCATGCCCAAACCTGATCACCGTAGGAAAAGTGCCACCACTCGTTCCAGTGGCGCTTGAATCCCGATTTCACCATGATACTGCACAGCAGTTGGCGATGGTGATGATAAGTTTTTTCGCTGAGATGAGCGCTGTCTGCAAAATGGTTGGGAAACGATCGCGGCGAAAGCTCATCGATGGGCGAACCCATGTTTACCACGTCACCTTCAGCATTCATCAGCGTGACATCGATCGCGGCTCCGGTGCTATGGGGTGGCGGCATTTGCGGATCGACATTTGGCATTGCCCAGAATTGATAGACCTGTTGGAAAATCTCTGCTCGCTGCGCTTCCGTGATCTGATCTAGGCTTAATCCTCGCGATCGCACCACCTCAGCAACCGTGTAATCCACCATAAATTGCTGTACAGCAACCGGGCGGTAGGCATCAAAAATCTGAATCTTCCAGCCCGGATGGGTCTGCTGCAAAGTGGTGTGAGCCAAGAGCAAGCGATCGCAAACACCCCGCCGCACATAAAACGGAGATTTCTTACCGTAAGGTGCGCCCAGTTTAGCGTAAGGATGGGGCGTCACAAACCCAAAGATATCCTTAGGAATCTCGACGAGGGGTTCATAGCATTCTGCGATCGCAACCGTTTGGTAAGGCTTCATGCCAATCGGGGATAAACATAGCAAAAACCTTATCATCCCTGTTGGCTAATCGGTTGGCTAATCGGTTGGCTAATCTCCTCCGGGAATCTCGGTGAGTTGCCATTTGCCGTTGATTTGTGCAAAAATTAGCTGATTTTCCAACGGCTGACGGGCATAACGACTGGATACATAGCCTGGTTTGCCATTGGGCAGAACAATCGGCATCCAGCTATTGATCGGGTCATATCGTTGCTGTTCACCGTAGAGCGTTTCAAACGATTTTTGATCGAGCTTGACGACCTCGTTCGAGAGTCTTGCAACGATCGCGCTATTCGTCGTCGGCTGCGCTCTCACATTGACATGTTCGCCTTCAATAATCACCTTATCAATGAGATGCCCAACGCCCTGAGTTCCGGGCGAGGGGGGATACTGCTTCTCAAATTCACCCCCTGCATTCGAGCAGACAAAGCCATCCGCAGTTTGCTCGGAGCGCACCATGGGAACAGACTCCGATCGGACATTACTAAGGGAACAGGGACCAATAATCGCTTTTTCAAGCACGCTCCAAAATGGCGCATTTGGGTTTTCTAAAGTCCACTGTTGTAAGGTTTGCGGTGCGCCATATCCAACCCCAATGCCTGCTTTAGGCACCACACTCTTCATAAACGCCACATCGCGGCGCTTGATGGCAGCACGGGCGCGATCGCGAAATGGAGCAAAGGGCGAACCGTTCACCTCGTCTCGAAACACAAGGCGCTGATGCGGAAAATCATCCAACGGAGCAGGTTTTGGCGGCGGAGGCGAGGTCGTCACGACGGGCGACGTAGCGGGCGAGGGGGTGGCGGAAGAAGAGGGTTGAGAAGATGGAGAAACGGCAACGCGAGGAGCGGAACGGTTAGACGTAGCGGCGATGCCGATGCCGATGCCGCCTGCACAAATCGCCGCGATCGCAATCATCAAAGGAGCTTTCTGCATAGCAGGGAACAAGAACGATTTCTACCCGGTTCTACAGTTCCCCCCTTACTTCTTACGGAACCCAAAACTGCTTTAGTCTCTCGGCGGCACCGGATCGTAGCCCCCCGACGCCAAGGGATGACAGCGGCAAATTCGCCTTGTCGCCAACCAACTGCCCTTGAGTGCACCATGGGTTGCGATCGCATCGATCGCATACTGGGAACAGGTGGGCTGAAAGCGGCAGGTCGGCAAAAACAGAGGTGAAATAATCACCCGGTAGCCGCGAACTAGCCCAATTAAAAGTAGCTTCATGGGTCTATTGTAACGCCCGTCTCGCTTAGATTTATGCCTGTCGTAGGGGCAAGGCATCCGCCTGAGCTTGCGTCGTAATCACCGCGCGATCGCGAATCTGAACATCGTCGCGCAGCCTTACACCAACCACGATCGCCCCCGCACCAATCGTCACGCGATCGCCAACCGTCGAACGAAACAAAATCGCATCATCGCCAATCGTGAGGTTATCGCCGACCGTGAGCGGTCCGTGAAACACAATGTTGTTATCTGTCGCCAAATTACGACCGATATGAATGCTCGTTCCCTTCAGCGCATGAAACGTCACACGCTCTTCAATCACTGCATTCTCACCAATCACAATCGGTGCCCCTTCATCTGCCCGAATCGAGGTGCGGCGTCCTACAACGCTATTGGCTCCCAAGCGCACATCCCCTACAAGCCGAGCAAATTCTTCTACCCAAACCCCCACTCCTAGCGTCGGCTTGACGGGGTTCGCATTCCACGAGGTGCGGGGTGCAATACTGACGCCCGTTACAGCATCACAGCCCTCGGTCTCACACAACTCAGAATAGTGTTCTGCAAACTCTTCGTTTACCTCCAAAACGTCTTCCTGAAAGGCGCTGTGAGCTTCACTTTTGAACGGCAGAGCATCGGCTTGAGCCTGCGTCGTGAGGGTTTGCCCAATGGCCACCAAGCGGTTTTTAGGAATCCGCACCCCTGTCACGGTTGCCCCATGCAGCACAAAGGCTCCGTCTTCGAGAATGCTGTTGGTGATGCGCGATCGAAACCCAACAAATGCAAATTTCCCAATCCGAGAATTGACAATCACCGCTTGGTGAGCAATGCTAGTTCGCTCTTGAGTGCTGCTAGAGCGGCTGCCGCAGAACGATGACGGGGACGGCAATGAGCGCGATCCCAAAACCAAAATGTTGTCTTGTAGATTCGTTTCGTTGCCAATACACACTCGCGTTCCGGGGTCAGCCCGAATAATGGTGTTACTCGCGACAAAGCTCTTCTGCCCGATCGCCACATCTCCAAACACTTCTACAAGGGGGCTGACAAAGCTAGAATTGACCACCACTTGCGCCGGTTCCCCGATATAGACCAGTCCGGCGGGGGGGCGAGGGGCTTCGCGAAACTCTGAAGCAAACCCATACTCTGAAGCAAACCCATAGACAGTAACACTGAGCGCAACCAGCATTGAGACGAAACCTGCGATTAACCTGAGCGGCTGCTTCTCCATTGGGTCGTTTTGGGGATGTATCTACCTGAACGATTATGTTTCTTACCTAGCAGGTATTCCAACTCTTAGTAGGTATTCCAACTCTAAGGTGAAGCGAAACCTAAGTCAGACTCTTGTTTGTTTGTCAGAACTCAAGGTACCAGAATTCAACAAACAAAAAATAGACTTCCCCGATGTCAACTCAAAGCCTTATACTAGTAAAGTTGTCAAAATCTTCTTTCGAGTACACGAGGAAATTTCATGTCGCGATATCGAGGTCCGCGTTTACGAATTGCGCGTCGCTTAGGAGACTTACCGGGTCTGACTCGCAAAACCCCCAGACGGGCATATCCCCCCGGACAACACGGGCAAAACCGCAAAAAACGGTCTGAATATGCAGTCCGGTTGGATGAAAAGCAGAAGCTTCGCTTTAATTATGGTGTGACCGAGCGCCAACTGCTGCGCTATGTGCGGAAAGCACGTCGGGCGGCGGGTTCTACTGGGCAGGTCTTGTTGCAACTGCTAGAGATGCGGTTAGACAACACCGTCTTTCGGATGGGCATGGCAGCGACGATTCCGGGCGCGCGGCAGTTGGTAAACCATGGACACGTTACCGTCAATGGTCGTGTGGTGGATATTGCTAGCTATCAGTGCCGTGCGGGGGATGTGATTGGTGTGCGCGATCGCGATCGCTCTAGAAAGCTTGTCGAGGCAAATCTTCAGTACCCCGGCTTAGCAAATCTGCCAAGCCACCTGGAGTTTGATAAGAGCAAGCTCACCGGAAAGGTGAACAACATTATTGATCGAGAGTGGGTTGCCCTCCAGATCAACGAACTGCTGGTGGTGGAATATTACTCCCGTCAGGCGTAGGTTCTACCCATTCGATCCGCGGCACTCGAATCATTTCTTCAAGCCTTTTCGCCCGTCAGCGGAGAGGCTTTTTTAGATAGCCGCCGGGGTGCTGAGGTGGAATCTTCCCTTCGTTGCCGGGGTGGCTAGCCCAACGTTTCTACGATTAAATACTCTAACGACAGAACCTCATCGACGTGGAGCCGCTTTTCGATGCAGGTGGCATACCAGCGCCGGAGCGACCATTTTGCAGATTCGGTATCGGCTCTTGTCTGGGCAGCGAGCCGCGCTAATTCTATCGATGCATAAATCTTGCGATCGCTCACTGCAAGCCGATTTCCAGGCAGCCAGCATTGAAACGAAAATCCGTCGGATTCTGTCGCAACTTCAATTTGCCAGCCGTGGTAAAGCTCATTCATTAGCTTGAAACATGGAACTCATGAGGATGCTCTTAGCGATCGCCGCACGGTGGCGCTGATCCAATCCACCAGAAACGTTAACACCAAAAACGCACTCAGCGTCACGCCCAAAGATGGATAGTCAAAACTACTTAGCTGTTCGGTGAGCGCGCGCCCCAACCCACCTGCACCCACTAACCCAACAATTACAGTTTCGCGCATACAGACTTCCCACCGATATAACGTGTAGGCGAGAAAGCGAGGCATGGTGAGCGGTAAGACGCCATACAGAAAAACGAGAGAATCTGGCGCTCCTCCAGCCTTGAGCGCCTCAAGCGGGGGTTGCTCTAGATTTTCGATCACTTCTGCAAACAGCCTGCCTAAAATTCCAAGGTTGTGCAACCCCAGCCCAACCGCGCCGGGCAAAATTCCAGGAAACAAAACGTAGAGGGCGACCAGCGCCCAAATAGGGGCGGGAATGGCACGGCAGAGCAGCAGTACTATTCTAGCAGTCGCCAGCATGACGTGAGGAAGAAGACGGTCGCCGCGATAGCGATTGAGCACTCTGCTGAGAAGAAAGAAATTTTGGGTTGCCGGAAACGCTAGCAACAGTCCACCGATGGCTGCGATCGCGATCGCCAGCACAGACATGGCAACCGTCTCAAGAGAGAGCGGCATGAGGTGAGGGAGAGCGCTAAAGTCGAGGGGTAGCGAAGCTTGGACGATCTGATTAAAAAGTTGCTGCGATCGCGGCGACCAAACTTTACTAAAATCGGGCTGAATGTACCAAAAACTCAGGGCTACCCCTGCGATCGCGATGGGAAACAAACCGAAAATGCGATGGCTGTTTTGCCGATTGCGGCTCGGTGGGTGGTGGGCATTGAGATCAATGCGACTGGCGCATCCTAGCTGGGTTCTAAGGGCTGCACTTGCAAAGTCAACGCAGCCATTTAGAAAAAACAGCGCATAAAAAAATGTCCATAACTGCTCATAGCGAAGCGATTGCAAACTTAGAAGAATTTCATATCCCAATCCACCCGCACCGATGATACCAAGCACAGCAGCAGCACGAATAGAGCACTCAAATCGATAAAACGAGTAAGATAGCAAATTTAGAAACGCTTGTGGCAACAGCGTGTAGAGAAACGCAGCTAGCGGAGCAACACCACTATTGATCAGTGCTAACAAGGGCTGTCTTGGCGTTTCGTCTAGAATTTCTGAAAACACTTTTGCGGTAATTGCTCCAAATGGAATTGCGATCGCAACCACTGCCACGAGCGGATCGAGTCCCCAAATATTGAGAAAAAACAAACCCCAAATCAATTCATGAATCGCACGAGGAAAGGCTAGCAAAGCGCGAATAATTTGAAAGCCAGCGTACCTAAAGTGGTTGGCTTGGAGGACTTCTAGCCACCAAACTTCTGAACAGAATACCCCTGCTACAGCACCAATTACAACGCTGAAAAACGTTCCGCAGACTGCATAAGCCAACGTGACTAATGACGCTCGCAGTGTAATATCTAGCAAATTTCTGCTTACATCAGGATGAACACTAGCGACAACGAATCGCCACAATAACGGAAATCCATTCAGATTGAAAACGGCTTGGCGAAAAAGCCCAGCTTGCCAGAGCGACAGCGCGATCGCAGCTAAACCTACCAAACCCCACAAAAGCGATGGAGCGATGAAAAATCGGGATGCAGGTTTGGTCATGGCTTAGAGACGATATAGATCAGCGATCATTTCGTTAGATACCGACCCAGTTGGAGCATCGAACAGGAGCCGACCGTGGCGCAGAGCAATGATGCGATCGCAGTAGCGCAAAGCAAACTCAATATTGTGCAAACTCACAACCAGCGAACGGTTCGATGGTTCACAGATCTGGCATAGAAGCTCCATGACATCGCGGCTGAGTTGGGGATCGAGGCTCGAAATGGGTTCATCGGCGAGAATCACCAGAGGATCTTGGACAAGAACTCGCGCGATCGCGACGCGCTGCTGTTGCCCTCCAGAAAGCCGATCAGTACGCTCGTAGAGCTTTTCTAAAATGCCAACTTGAGTTAAGGCATTCGTTGCTGTGGGCAGATCAAGCGGCACAACTAGAGAGATCAATGCTTTCCAAAAAGACCACCGCCCTAGATGCCCAGCATTGACGTTATGAATCACTCGCAGATTATCAACTAAATGTAATTGCTGATAAATTGTTCCGATTTGGCGTTGAATTTGGCGAAGACGTTGCGGTTTAAGTTGGCTTAATTCCTGCCCAAACGCTCGGATTTCTCCTTGTGTGGGTTGCAGCGTTCCATTCATCAATCGAATCAGCGTACTCTTTCCGGCTCCGCTCGACCCCACAAGTGCCACCCGTTGCCCCATCCCAATGTGCAGCGAAACGTCGGCTAAAGCAACAAACTGCCCAAACCGAAACGTAACACGATCGAGGGAAATCACAGGAGCCGATGACATCGGTAGACGGCGTTAAGGAACTCAATTCATTATGCAACTTTAACTATAGAATCTCAGGCAGCCTTCAATCCCAACTGCCCCAGCGAGGATCTCAGATTGGCGAGTGCGATCGCGCCTACTTAATTTTGCCAATCTCTCGCCCAACCTGCTCAATCTGAGCATAATTCTCATTCTTCGTCGCTATAAATTTCTCCGCGCCAAACAACTCCAAAATCTCCTTTTGCTCCGGCACAGTGGGGTCAAGCTTCATCAACGCCGCCTGCACTTTTTGGGGAAAATCTTCTCCAAAGCGCTGCTTTACACTTGGATTGATCACCCAATGATAGTCGTAATATTCTGGCGATCGCCAAATCACTTCTACCCGGCTCTGATCGATCTTGCCTTCCATCAAGCGTTTCTGCCAAACTTGCTCGTTCAGCGCACCAGCGTCATAGGTTCCGGCAGTCACAAGCTCGATTGTGGCATCGTGGTTTTTAGAAAATCCTGCTTGTCCTTTGAAATCGGTTAAGGTAACCCCTGCCTGCTGTAGAAAATATTGCGGCATCAACCGACCAGAGGTTGACGACTCACTCCCAAATGTGAAGGTGCGCCCTTTAAGGTTGGTCAATTCTTGAGCATCCCTCATCGGCTTAAGAGCGCTATTTTTGTTCGCGATCAAGACACTATGAAACCGAGCATCAATATCTCGCTGAGATAAAGCCTCCGCGCCAGGCACTTGCAGCCGGGCTTGCACCCCCGTTAAACCGCCAAACCACACCATATCTAAATCTCCCACCTTAAATGCAGTCACGGCAGCGGTATAATCGGTGACGGGCTGATAGCTCACTGCTACTCCCAATTCTTGTTCTAAATAGCTAGAGAGCTTGCCGTAGAGTCGCTGGAGTTTTTCAGGGTCTTGGTCGGGAATCGCGCCTGTCACAAAGGTTTTGGCTTGTGCAGCAGAATTAGCAGATGAGCTAGGAGAAGAATGATTAGAACATGCCGCCAATGGTAAAAGCGATAGTAAGAGAAATCCAGAAACCAACAGTTTTTTCATCGATTGCGATATACCTATTTCTAAACTTGGAAGATACCATATTGAGTTAGCAATCTGTAGATTTGATCGTTTAATTTAAGCTAAGTACCATCCGTTGATTCAACTCATAAACAATCGCTTTAGAATAAGTAGATAGACTCAATTAAACATTAAGATACCTTGTATTGCTCTCACCTCAACCCTCTCCCCATCGAATAGCATCCTACAGCATGTTAAAGGTTGAACAATTTCTACAACAGTTTGAATTATTCGGGGTCAATCTGGGGCTTGAAGCCAGCCTGACGCTTCTTGCGGCATTAGACCATCCGGAGCATCATGTGCCGATTATTCATGTTGCAGGCAGCAATGGTAAAGGCTCTGTGTGCGCTTATTTATCTTCCGTTTTAGCAGAGGCAGGCTATAAGGTAGGGCGTTATACCTCGCCTCATTTAATTCACTGGTGCGAACGAATTTGTATCAATGGGCAGCCAATTTCACCAGATGATCTGTATCGCGTTTTGCTAAAGGTGCAAGCGGCAATTGATCCCAAACAGCCGTCTCCGACTCAGTTTGAAGTTATTACGGCAGCAATGTGGCTTTACTTTGCAGAGCAAGCGGTGGACATGGCGATCGTAGAAGTAGGTCTCGGTGGGCGGCTTGATGCCACGAATGTGGTGGATCGCCCGATCGCTAGTATCATCACCTCGATTAGCCGCGAACACTGGCAGCGATTAGGAGATACGATCGCGCAAATCGCTGCTGAAAAAGCGGGAATCCTCAAGCCAAACTGTCCGGCAGTGGTGGCACTCTCAACCCTTCCTTCAGACGCCCAAACCGTGATTGGTCAACGCATTAAAGCCTTATCTTGCCTGTTGATTACCCCACGTTCGAGCCAGCCGTTGGCAACCGGGCAGGTTGAATACGATGGAATTCAGTATTATCCTCCATTACCTGCCGCAGTGCAGAGACAGAATGTAGGACTTGCGATCGCAACTCTTTTTCACCTCAAAGCCACCGGTTGGAACATTTCAGATCACAACATCATCAACGGCATTGAGAAAACAAAATGGGCAGGGCGGTTACAGTGGTGTGACTGGAAAAAACATAAGATCTTGATTGATGGCGCACATAACGTTGAGAGCGCTAAAGCGTTACGAGATTACATCGACACCTTAAATAAACCCTCTATCCATTGGGTAATGGGAATGCTATCTACTAAAGATCATAGCGATATCTTCAAAGCGCTCTTGCAGCCTGGAGATTCGCTCTACTTAGTTCCAGTTCCGGGGCATAGTTCTGCTGAGCCAAAGCAGTTGGTAACGTTGGCAACCCAAACTTGCCCAGGATTAGTTGACTGTCAAAATTATCAAGATGTTTTTGCCGGATTGGATGCCACTAGGTGCGAAGAAAACAACGATAAAAAACTCGTGGTGTTGTGCGGATCGCTCTATCTCATCGGAGACTTTTTAGCAAAAACGCAAACACCACAAGGTTCCGAATAAGCTTATAAAATGACCGTCATGTTTTCGGAAGAACGGCGGTCTGGCTAAACCTACGATCGCGCATTCCAAGTTTGGGCAGCATCTGCGATCGCTTGATCCACCGATTTTTGACCGAGCATCGCAGCCTGCAAGTTCTCATAAATCGTCTTTTGCAGCAGCTTGCCATCCTTCATCACCGGAATCAACACTTCAGCATCCTTAAGCTGACCCGCACTCACAATTCTGGCTTTGTCGATCGCAGTGGCGTTGGCAGGCATGGTCGTAAAATAGCGGTCAGACGCAGCGCTAACGGTGGAGGGCAACACGTTCGCCGCTTTTGCAAAGGCAAGCTGATTTGCGTTGTTCGCCACAAATAGCGCAAACTTCAGTGCCGCATCGGGTTGGTCGGTGTCTTTGGGAATCACCAAATCCATCACTGCCACATTCTTTTTGTTGGTTTCGCCCGTGATTTGAGCCGCAGAATCAGAAACCTGCGCGATCGTAGGTGCATTTTTGGCAATGGTTTTTAGAAACTCTGCACCCGATGCCAAAACCGCCGTTCCGCCTTGCTGGTAAAGATCAATCCCATGGCGATGTCCTTCGGTGAGCACTTCTTTCGGCATCAAGCCATTTTTATAGAGATCAACCCAATACTGAAATGCCGCTTTCCCTTGAGGAGAATTAAACGCCGCTTTGCCTTGGGCATCCACAAGCTGAACCCCCATCTGCACAAACGACTCCATAATTTCCCCCGAATCTCCCGGAACTGCCGTTGCAAAAAACGCATATTTGCCGGTTTTATCTTTAATTTGTTTTGCCGCTTGCGCCAACTCTGCGTAAGTTGCTGGCGGAGTATTTACCCCAGCTTGCTTAAAAATATCGGTGTTGTAAATCGCAACTCGCGTTGTTAAATACCACGGAATACCAAATGTTTGATTGTTGAGAATGCTGGCTTGCCAAATGTTAGGAAAATACTGCTGTCTGACCTCGGCAGGTACTTTGTCATCTAAGGTCATCCAAGCGTTTCGTTCGGCTAATTGAGAGGCAAAACCAGGATTTAGATTGACGACATCCGGCGCAGTTTTTGCCGCCACCGCCGTTAAGATTTTGCGCTCCATTTCTGCCCACGGCACATCTACCCACCGGATTTTGGTGCCAGGATTTTCTTTCTCAAAGGTTGCGATTAGAGGTTTGAAATAGTCATCAAACTGAGGAGACAGTTGCATCGTCCAAAATTCGACTTCTCCCGTGCCAGAGCCTTGTGCCCCACCCGAAGAAACCCTTCCAGGGCTACAACTCACTAGCCAACTCAGGGCAATTCCTAACAGTGCGAAGACTCCAAACGTTTTCCAAGTTTTCATTTTATGCAACAGAAACTACGGGCGTAGACTAGTTTAATGTACCGGAGGATTGGGTGTGGAAAATGGGTGACAGACTAGTTGCGATTCTTAACGATGGCACGGGATCTTAGATGGTTTCTCCACCGTCTCGGTTCCCTGTTTCAATCGGGTGTTTGTTTCTCAGGACATACTTCGTTTGACACCCTATGTTGCCGTTCAAGTGGTCTAATTTCTTTCACTGAGTAGAGGCAACTCTTGCTCAAATGTTTAATGCTAAGAACAAGCTTTTCTTCTGGAGAAAATCATGATGAATGGAGCCGCGATCGCAGGGGGCATTGTGAACAGAGGGTTGGCAATTAGCGGCATCATCGCGCTTTACAGTTCTCCTGCGATCGCACAAATCGCGCAATTTTATTCACCGATTTACTCACCGAGCCACCATCCAAGCAGATCGAGCCTTTCGATTCCGAGTTCTTATCCAAAGTCGCAGTTGGGTCAAGAGTCGCAGTTGGGCAAGCCAAATTTTGATTTCGAGAATGGCGCGTCTGCTGTGCCTCCCGTCATTTTTGATCAGGTCGCTCCGACGGTAGAAGAACTAAGTGACCCCAGTTTTAGCCCAGATTTTGCTCCACTTGGCTCCCAAATTCTCCTGATCATTCCATCCGACCTTGGCACAAAACGCACTGTCATTTCACCGGGGGTTGTCGTTCGTGATTCAGCGCCACGATCGCAATCTAACTTCCCTATCCCCAGGGTAAACAGCACTCAGCAATTTTCGAGAATTACGATCGTGGGTTCATCGCGATCGACAGGCATTTTAGATCAGCAATTGCTGCAAGCAACCTGTAGCCAAAATTGGCAGCAGGCAATTCTGGTCGTTGATCAAGCGCTGCAATCTGCGCCACCGGCTGCATCCCCCTACCGCACGACGCTACAAGCTTACCGCGATCGCTTGCAATCGTTAGCATCACGGCAAACCTTTGTTCCCGATTGGCAGCAGCGGTGCAGCGGCAGTTAAACCTCTTTCATTGCAAACGGTTGTGTATAAATTCGGACAATTCTGAAGGTAAGCTGAGTTTGCTTTTGTTGCCACGCGAGGTGATCAATCACCACATCAGCATGGGTAAGCCAGTTTTCGTCTACTAACGGAATTGGCAGATCGATCGCAAAAATTCGATATCCTGGCTTTGTGGCTTGATGTTCGCTGTGCAGCACCAGTTTTGTCGGGTACCCGGTGCCAGCACTCAACTTTAAAATACAATTAACTTCACAGGGCATTCCCATGCTATTAGCCTCACACGAGCAACAAGAAAGCTGACAATAATGTTTAAAACAATGTTTTGAAACCCGATTCGATCCTTCCAAGCATTCTCTGACACTCCTAATCTTAGCTTTGACCAAATACAAATTATTTATACTCAGTATTTCTTAATTCATCGAGTAGAAATACGTTTTTAGAACTTAGATAATAAATACAGATGTCAATTCTCTTACTTCTGGTTTTAAGTTTTAGTTTTGATCCAAGAAAATGAGGGTTTCTAAATAATTTGGTCTTTTGTTTGTAAATACAGGTTGCGAAATAATTTGTAATCTAGTAAGTTTATTTTTAGATTAAGAAGCGATCGCATCTATCTGCCTACACGGTGATTATTGAGGTTAAGTTCTAATGGCTCAATACCTAAAAAATGGCTTTTTAGACATGGCTTGAGTTAGACCTAGCCTGAAAGTAAAAACGTAGAAACTCTCAGCTTTTTAGGCGAGAGAATGTATTGTTTTTAACATATTTTAGATCAGGGAACGTTGCCAAAATTTGTTTGCAGATTCGTCAGTTTTAAGCCCAACTGTTGGTTTGAACGATAGGAGTGTTCCCCATGCAAAATAGTGTTCAACAGCACGTTCAACCTTTTGCCGAGCGTTCTTGGAAGACCTCTTCTGTAGGTCGCCCGAAGACCATTAACGACCACTATCTAACTCGGCTAAAGGAGTTAGTTAGCCATAGCCCCAAACAGTTTGGCTACCCGTTTGAGCGCTGGACTGCCCACTGGTTGCAGAGACATTTGGTCAAGGAAACGGGGGTAGAAATTAGCGATCGCCATGTCAATCGGTTGCTAAAACAGATGGGATTATCGACCCGCCAAACCGCCCAATGTAAGCACTTTGGCACTACCATCACGGATCTAGATGCGGCTCGGTGATGGCTGTTTCTAAAGCTCTACCCTCTAGACTCTGATTGGCTAGACCCTGATTGGCTGATCAATTTTGCCGCGTCGGATCACCCAACTGCGCCGACTTTAGCCCTTTTTTCTAAAGAGAAGGGCTTTGTATCTCGATCAACCTCATGGTCAACCAACATCGTCTCAAACCTACGGCACACCTTGCCACTTCAGCTAAACTGTTGAGCATAGAACCCTGCATACCGTCCGCCTTCGGCAAGGAGTTCCTGATGGGTTCCAGACTCGACCACGCGCCCTTTTTCGAGCACTAAAATACGATCGACCCGGCGAACAGTCGCTAACCGATGGGCAATAATAAAGACCGTTCGGCTCTCCATGATTCGTTCGAGGGCTTCTTGTACCAATGCTTCAGACTCAGAATCGAGGGCAGAGGTTGCTTCATCGAGAATCAGAATGCGGGGATCGAGCAAGACGGCTCGTGCGATCGCAAGCCTCTGTCGCTGCCCACCCGATAAATTCACTCCTCGTTCCCCCACCCATGTGTTATACCCGTCCGGAAACTGACTGATAAACTGATGGGCATTCGCAATCTTCGCTGCTTCCTTCACCACATCTAATTCAAATTTCGGCTGTCCGAAGGCAATATTTTGCGCGATCGTCCCTGTGAACAACGTCGTCTCCTGGGGCACAATTCCGATCTGCCGCCGCAAACTTTTAAGAGACACATCCCGGATATTCACGCCATCCACCCAAATCTCTCCGGCTTGCGGATCGTAAAAGCGAGGAATCAAATTCACAAGCGTAGTTTTTCCGGCTCCAGAACTTCCCACGAGCGCCACCATCTCTCCCGGCAGCACCCGCAAACTCAACTCTTGCAGCACCGGTCTCCCCGCTTGATAGGCAAAGCTCACCCTGTCAAACTCAACCTTGCCATTCACAGCAGGTAAGGGCAGGGCGTTGGGCTGTTCCACAATCGACGGCTTCAGCCTGATTAGCTCAAAGATGCGATCGACCGATGCTTCTCCTTGCTTAAACTCGTTGTAGTTGTTCGTCACCGTTGCAATTGGCTCAAACAAAATTACCACCGCAACGATATAGCTAATAAAGCCACTCCCCGTTAAATTGCCCTGCGAGATCTGATAGCCGCCAACTAGCAACAGCGACAGCATACTCAGCGCTTCTAAAAACCCCACTACCGGATATTGAATCGCTCGTAGACGCTCGGTTCCATATTTTGCCTGCCAGTTTCGCTTCGCGGCATGGTTAAAGCGATCGATCGAATACTCCTCGGCAGCAAAGGCTTGCACAAGCCGAATCCCGCTAAACATCTCGATCAGCAGCGCCGACAGATCCGAAACCCGGCTTTGGCTTTTATACGAAAGCTTCCGCAACTGCTCCCCAAACCAGGCAATCAAAAATGCCATCAGAGGAGCCACAATCAGCGTTGCCAGAGTAAGCTGCCAGTTGAGAATGACCATGTAAATCAGCATAATCACCAGCCGCAGCACATTTGGCACAAACTGATGAAAGACTTTGTTAATCACTTCGCCAATGCGATCGACATCTTCGGTCAGCCGATACGCCAAGTCCCCGGTTTGTGCCGTTTCAAAATAGCTTAAACTTAGCTGCTGAATATGCGCGTAGGTTCGTTGTCGGAGTTGCAGCGCGATCGACAGCGCCGCCTTTGCCATCAGCGTATCCTGCCCATACTGAGCCAGTTTTTGACTTGCCCAAACCAGCGCCGCAAAACCCGCTAGCTCAGCCACCGCGCTTACCCGTCCCGCCGCGACAAGCTCAGACATCTGCTTTGCCAGCCATGCCAACACAGGCCACGTTGCCGTCAGCACCAAGGTACACGCCGTCGCCTGTGCAATGGTTTTCCACTGAGGGCGCACGTAGGGAAGAATTTGCCAGTAGCTAGAGCGATGTTTCAATGTGGGTTAAAGTTCCAATCTTGGTAGATGTGAAAACAAACGGTAATCACGAGGCAACAATCATCAAACAATCATCATTAGAATAATCGGCAAGAGGTACTTGTCGAGTGGGTCGGCAGGCAGAACTTGTCCTAATCAGTAGCCAAGGAGGGAATGCCAAACATCCGAAGTAGTCCGCCCACCACGTTATAAGGCAAAAAGGAGCGATCGTGCATCGGGTGCCAATTCCTGCCACGATCGGCGCAAACGTCTGCGCGACAGGGATAAACCGCGCTAAAATCACCGACCACCCCCGTGTTTTTCGTAAAATTGCTGTCTCCCGACAAGAAAAACCTTACAAGCCGCCCAGATTCTGCAAAAACAATTTTCCAGATGAAAAATAAGCCGCTCCAGAATCCTGGATATTCAATTGCCTGCCGTAGATGGGGTACATCAAAAAAATTCATGCGTTCCTCGATTCAGGTTCCATGACGGGCTAGGTCACCGCTTTGTGCCATAACAAAAGTCCTTCGCTACAAATTCACCCTCCTTATTCAGGATTCAAAATTCAGGATTCAAAACACCCTGCCCCATTGTGCCGGAATTTTGTGACAGAATTCGTCCTACTAGTTCTCTTAAACTATCAGCGTGTTCTATAAACCAGTAGAAATTTCTCCCGCGCCAGTCTCTCACCTTGAAGGAGGTTTCTTAGGCGTTGCTTAAATTAACGGGTACTACAGGACTCGAACCTGTGACCGACCGCTTAGAAGGCGGTTGCTCTATCCACTGAGCTAAGTACCCCAGGAAACTTATTTAAATATGATAAACGGGAGAGGGATGATTTGGAATTCGGAATTGTGGAAAACGGGAGAACAAGGGGCATCGTGGGAGAGAACGGGGATAGCTAGACTCAACCGATCGTGCTCAACCGATTGGTATAAATCCGAATATTTTGGCGATCGCGACAAAGCGGGGTAGAGAATCCAACGATCAGGGCGTCACCGATCGGTATAAATCCGAATATCCGTAGATTTGCTCATTGGCTCAATTTTTATGAAGGATGTGTAAATTGACAGCCAAAAAAAGGGAATTGAAGGGAGTGGGTCACTCGTTGACTAGTGCACTGCGGGCTTTGATTTTTGGGTGGTCGCGTCAATTCTAGCGATCGCAGGCATAATAGCAACGGTTCCAGGGGAGTTTGCTTTCCTGTCGCCCACCCCTCCATACCCCTACCCCCTCCTCTAGCTGGTCTATGTTCATCCTGAAACGGCAGGACGTTGAAATCACCAATGTTCAACATCCTAAACGTGATCAAAAAGTTCCGATTCTGTCCTATCAGGGGCAGACCTTTCGGCTCATCAGTATGTTCCAAGCCAACCAAGAAGAAGAGGCAAGGGCATTTTGGCGGGATCTGACCGACAACCAGGGAAAGGCTTGCGTTCTCCTAGAAGAACCAGAGCGCTACAGTATCTGGGGCAAAATTCGCCTTGATCAGTTAGGCAACGACACCCCCCCTGCTCCTATGGTTGCCGGAGGGACGCCACCCGCAATATTTAT
Source organism: Myxacorys almedinensis A (assembly GCF_010091945.1). Lineage (GTDB taxonomy): Bacteria > Cyanobacteriota > Cyanobacteriia > Leptolyngbyales > Leptolyngbyaceae > Myxacorys > Myxacorys almedinensis. The sequence goes on along the minus strand of NZ_WVIE01000015.1, from coordinate 34,053 downwards.
CCAAGCGGGACTGCTGATGGTGCAAGCGGTTTACATCGACATCGAAGATTTCATGGGCACAAAGCAAGCGGCAACCTTTCAAAAAGATATTGCGGAGGTCTTCTCAAGAGGGCGATTTCCCCAGGCAGAGACGCGAGAAGCGGTCAAACAACTGCTGAGTGTTGATCCGCTCAACAGCTTAGAGACTCCTGTTTGGCAAGAAAAGCATTTGAGTCTGCTGCTTCAAGAACTGCATCGTCTCGGCAAAGCGTATTTTGGCAAATCTCCGTTTGTGTCGCGCATTTTAGATGCTCTGCAAGACCTTCCACCAATGGAACGCACTCGATTTATCAACTGGATGAATCAGTCGTCTGTAGGCAAGCTATGGCAGTAGTCGTCTGCTCGGTTACGTCGCGTCGCTATCGTTCTCCTTCATCCCCTTTCTCACTGTTTTATGAGTAGTTCACTAGGAAAATCTGCGAGCAAATCTGCATCGGTGCAAACGATCGTATTTGCAGAAATCATTTGGGCGGTCTTAGCACTTCTATTTTTTCTGCTGTTTAGCGTTTCTGACCCTGGCAAAGACCGTGAAAGCTGGTATCTGCTTGGAACAGCCGTGTTTGAAATTGTTGCGTTTCTCTCGGCAGCCGTGCTGTGTTTGAGGAATTGGTTGAGTCCACAAATTGTTAGTGGACGGAAGGTCTGGCTTGGCATTGGGCTAGGAATGCTGTTTTATGCCTTGGGTACTATTTTGTTTACCGTTTGGGAGGTGGTGTTTCATCAGGAACCCGACGTGTCTCCTGGCGATTTTTTCTACATTCTTGCGTATATCTGTTTGGGCTGGGGGATGGTGATGGCATTTGCCAGCCGCCGCCTCAATTTAGAACTGTGGCAGTGGATGATCGTGAGCGGCATTGCGGCGGTGAACATTGCCCTCGTCACCTGGATTACGATCGCAGGCAATGCCCAGACTGTTCCCCAAGTAGATCTGTTTGGCATCGCGCCGGCTGCCGCGCAACCGGCTCCCATTAAAGTTCCTCAAAAGCCTGGGGTTGCGTCACCCCAACCCAGTGTTCAAGCGTCACCCAAGCTGCGCGTCATTCCAACGCCTCAACTTCAGGTCAGCCCTGAGCCAAGTCCTGCCAGTCTCGTTACTCCACCCATTGCTACTCCAGCAGCAACCGCCGCAGCCGCCCAACCGCCTGCACCCGAATGGGTAAATGCGATCGAAGCAGTGCTCAGCCCCTTGAAAGCCTTCGTAAACTACTTCTACGTGATTGCCGACGTCTTCATCATTATCGTGGCAACTACGTTGCTGCTTGCCTTTTGGGGCGGACGGTTTTCCCAATCGTGGCGGATGATTGCTGCTGCTGCGTTCTCGCTCTACATTGCAGACATGTGGCTTAAGTATGCGACCAGTCCGCTGTTTCCAGGGTATCCCAACTATCAGAGCGGCGGCTTGCTAGAGCTATTCTGGATTTTTAGTGGAGTTTTGTTTGGCATTGGGGCAGTGCTTGAATACGACCTCAGTCGATCGCGGCGGGCTGGAGGGCGCAGAAGAGCGTAAGCACACACGTTAACGCTAGACGAAGGCAGAATGAAGGAGTTCTGCCTTCTTTGTTTTCCCTGATTGCGACCTTCGACATAGAATAGAGTCAGTAATCTTCGCGATCGCCCCTTAAGCATCGGCGCTCTTAGGTATGAGTTCTCGCAGACTGACAGATTCGGATAAACAGGACATTGTAGAACTGTACCGCCAACCAGGACACACCACGTTGACGTTAGCAGAGCAGTACGGCGTTAGCAACACAACGATTAGCCGCATTCTCAAAACAAGTTTGTCGTCTGACGAGTATGAACGCTTGATCCAACAGAAGCGAACCGCTCGGTTTAGCTCGGAGGTCACGGTTCAGGGCAACTTACTAGAGCCAGAACCTGTAGCGGCTGAGCCGTTGGCAGAGGTGAAGCCAATTGTTGAACCAGAACCAAGAAAAGTCACGGCTCCGGTGTTGCGGCGTTCTTCCACGATGCCGCAAAGTGGGGCGCGGCAACGATCGCTAGAGGCTGAAGATGACGCCAGCGAACCACTCGTCGATTCTGAAGAAGTTGGGGAAGTTGAGAAGTCTGCACCAACCGTTAAGAAGGTGATCGGAGCCGATTTGCTGCTTCAGACTAGCGACGGGTTAGACGACGAGGACGACGAGGACGACGAAGATGATCTTGACTCAGCCTTGAGCGGTGAATTTGACGACGAAGATGAGGAAGATGGGGATGATGTCTCTGTGTTGCCCTCAATTCATCTCAGCGCCACAGAGTTTATTCATGTGTTACCGATCGCAGAGGCAGCAATCCCAAGAACGTGTTATCTCGTGGTTGATCGCTCAGCCGAGCTTGTGGCCCGTCCGCTGAGCGAGTTTGTTGAGTTGGGGCAGATCCCGTCGGATGAGATTCAAGAGAGAACGCTACCCGTGTTTGATAACCATCGGGTTGCGAGGCGGTTTTCTAACATTCGCACACAGCGGGTGATTAAAGTACCAGATAGCCGAGTTCTGCAAAAAGCCGCGCCCCATTTACAGGCAAAAGGCATCACCCGCTTGCTGATTGACGGGCAGGTTTACGCCTTGTAGGCAGTTTTTACCCTAGTAGATTGTTAACTTTGAGTCGATGGGTGAATGGGTGGATGAGTCGATGGTTCCGGTTTCCAGACTACCCATCTACCGCCCACCCATCGACCCTAGACCCTCATTTCAACCTTGACAGACCACTAGTCGTTTTCCCTGTCAGACGCAGCAGGGGAAGAGCCGAGCAGGGGTTGAACGATCGCTGCCCCAATCATACCGAGGGCGGTGCTAAACGCTAGCACTAAGCCAAACGGCAGTTCGATCGTTTGGAAGGTGAGAAAGCGAAAGGAAACGGGGGCGGCATTTTGAACGGAGATTAGAGCGATCGCAGCAACCCAACCGCCTAAAATGCAAGCCGTAATCAGAGTCGCAAGGGATTTCATAAGCAAAGAAAGCGGGAACAGATGGCTCGTCTGTTCCCGTTAAGAGGTTTACACAGCAACAGGTTCAATTTGGTGAATCATTTTCTCCATATACTCAGAGATTTGCTCCATTTTTTCAGGAGAGTTGGTTTCGATATACACCCGGATTAGGGGTTCGGTTCCAGACGGACGCAGCAGCACCCAGCTTCCCTCTTCTAGATATAGCTTGATGCCATCTTTGCGACCAACTTCTTTAACCCCGATATTGGCAATGTTAGAGGGCGGATTTTTAGTAACGGATTCTAAAACTGCCTCTTTGTGTTCATTGGTCAGGTGCATGTCGAGGCGGTTGTTGTAAAGCGGCCCATCGGCTTCTGCGATCGCTTCTTGCACCAACTGACTGAGCGGTTTGCCTTCGTAAGCGATCGCTTCTGCCACGAGCATATCTGCCAACACCCCATCTTTTTCGGGAATATGCCCAATCACGCTCAGCCCACCCGATTCTTCACCCCCAATTAGCACCGTAGTTTCACGCATTTTCTGACCAACATACTTAAAGCCAACCGGCGTTTCATACAAGTCTAGGTCATACTTGGTTGCAAAGTTATCAAGCAAGTGAGTCGTTGCCACGGTACGCACGATCGCGCCTTTTTTACCTTTATTTTTAACGAGGTGACGGGCAAGCAACAGCAAAACAGTGTTGGGCGTGAGAAACGTCCCCTGTTCATCAATGATGCCGAAGCGATCGCTATCGCCATCGGTGGCTAAGCCCAAATCCGCATGGTCTTTTTTGACAGCTTCAACCAACCCTTCTAGCTGTTCGCCCTTAGGTTCAGGCATTCCGCCGCCAAACAACACATCCCGATAGGTGTTAAAACTTTCGGTTTCGCAGCCGCAATGCTCTAAAACCGTGTCTAAATAGCCGCGTGAGGTGGAGTAAAGCGCGTCATATTTGACCTTCAACTTGGCGCTGCGAATGCGCTCTACATCTAGAATGCTGTAGATAAATTTGAGATATACAGGCTTGGGATCAAAGGTGGAAATTTTGTCAGCGCTCTTGCCACTTGGCATCGCGTCTGAGGCATTTTCTAAATTTGCCACGATCGTATCGGTAATTTCTGTCGTTGCTGGGCCTGCATAATCGGGAATGTATTTGATGCCGCAGTAGGGAGCCGGATTGTGACTTGCCGTAAACATCAGTGCGCCTGCTGAGTTGAGGTGCCGGGCGTTGTAGGCAATCACGGGCGTCGGGCAATCGCGATCGACAACTTTGACCGTCCAGCCCAAGTCGGCTAACACACCAGCGGCAGTGTGGGCAAATTGATCGGCTAAAAAGCGAGTGTCGTAAGAGACCAACACAGGACGGTCTTTTGAATAAGCGGTTTCGAGATAGCTGGCGATCGCGCGGGTAGCTTTGCAGACGTTAGAAAAAGTGAAGTCATCGGCAATAATGCCGCGCCAACCGTCGGTTCCAAATTTAATTCTTGAACTGCTTGCAGCACTCATAGTTCTGTCGTTCCTATAAACTTTCCTTCATAGTACAAGAGCCGATCGGGAAAATAGCTGTTTGGCAAAGAAGTCATGGGTGGGCAGTGACGCCACTGCTGAAGATTTCATGAAACCTTTCCTCCAACTCAGTCGTAATGGGTAGTCTGTGCTCAATCAGCCACTACACATTACGATTTTTTCTAGGAGTGTGATCAACTGAGCCAAACGACAGCAGCAGCGAGATAGAGTGCATCCAAAACCTTCGTTGCTCGCTGAGCACCTCGCTGATCATCGTGGGTAGCAATAGCTCGATATGGCTTGAGCCAGGCAAACAAGTTCTCGATAAGCAGTTGTTTAAAGCACATTGCAGGTTAGAGAACAGTGAACGACTGAACCTCTAAAACTGGACCAATCATCGCGATCGTCATCACATCCTCACGAATTTGCCCATCAATTTTGACCTTGAGACCCACCTTTTGAAGATCACTCGGTGGGTGATGAAGTTCGTAGGACTTGCCATCATCGGCATCGAGTGCCCAAGTTCCGGTTCCAAAACCTTTACGCTGAATTACACCTGTAAGAGTCATGCGAGTGTGTCCTTTGGTTTGATTGCGAGCCGAGCCAAGCCAAAGCAGAGAAGCGCGTTAACGATCAGGTAGAGGCGAGCGATCGCGCCCCCGCCGAGCCACATCAAGGTCGGATCGATCACCGCACTGATTCCGAGACAAGCAGAGACGCCGATCGAAGACCCGATCGCAAACCACTTCCACTGCTGATGCCCTAACAGTAGCGCAAGCAGCACTGCCGGAATCAGCACACTGGCAGAAATAGGGTTGAGAGCACTGCTCCCCTGGACGGCACTTCCGATCTCCGGGAGCGAGCTTCCGAGCAGGCGAAAGGGATACTGAGGCACATCAAACAAATAAACTCCTCTAACCAAAAAGAATCCAGAACTTCCAGTGATCAAGCCTGTTGCCAGCGACCAACTCCACGTAAAAGGAAAGTAGCTGCGGAGAAACCACGCCAACAAATAAGAGCCGACTACCATCGCTAGTTTGGGCAGCAGTGCCACTGCGCCGCCATCGATCCAAAAGCGCGGATTGAGGTAGCCATTGTCCCGCAACCATCGGAAGAAATCGTTGAATGTGATCTTGCCTTTAAGCGCCAGGCTCACTGCCGCCGCCGCATCTAGCTTACCTGCCCCAAAGTGATTTAAAGGATCGTCTTGAACTTGACGTGCCGATTTGGCAAGAACAGCTTCTACTTCATCCGGGGTTTTGACGCCCGTCGCTTCGATCAGAACGGCTACGCCTGCAACGTGGGGAGCCGCCATGCTGGTTCCTTGAAAGGCAGCAAAAATCGATTCTCCGGTCTGAGGGTTGATCGTATTTTGCAAAATCCCTCCTGCTTCTCCGGTTGAGGTGTCACCCCCAGGAGCCGAGATATCCACGCCTGCACCAAAGTTTGAGTAAGGCGTTTTCTCGCCTGCTGCCCCCAATGCGCCAACTCCAATCACGTAGGGATAGCGAGCCGGATAGTCTGCCGCATTGCGCCCAGAGTTTCCGGCAGCGGCAATGACGACGACTCCTTTTTTATGGGCATAAGCGATCGCTTCTCGCATTGCACTGCTTTCACCGCCGCCGCCCAAACTCATGTTGATCACCGTGGCGTCGTGGTCTGCGGCAAATCGGATCGCTTCGGCAATGTCGGCAACGGTGCCGCCGCCGCTAGCGCTTAAGACTTTGAGCGGCATGAGAGAGGCTTCGTGGGCAATTCCGGCAACGCCAATGCCATTGTTGGTGGATTGGGCGATCGTTCCCGCAACGTGGGTGCCGTGTCCATTGTCATCGGCGGCAGTGTCGCGATCGCCAACAAAATCGTAGCCAGCGACTATTTTTGTTTCGTTGAGATCTGGAACTTGAGAAATTCCGGTATCAATCACGGCAACGGTAATGCCACTGCCTTTGGTTTCTGCCCATCCTGCCTCAATGTTGATGTTGTGAAGGTTCCACTGTCTGCTGTAGAGCGGATCATTAGGAGCTTGCCCAACGTTAGGTAGGCTGGGCGATGGGGTAAATCCTGATGCTTGGGTTGCTTCGGGAATGCTGTAAATATAGTCAGGCTCAATATATTCGGTGTATTTAGAAATAGGGGAACGTCTCAGCGCTTTGAGAAGCTGGCGATCGCCCTCGACGATGTAGAGGTGATCAGCTTGGGAAAAGCGGCTGTTGAGTTGAGGACGGACGTTGAATTGAGTTGCGATCGCATTGACCTGGTTCTGAATTTCAGCCGTTCCTACGTCTTCTCTAAAATCCAGCACAATGCGCTCATACACCCCTTTGGCGGCGAGTCCTGCAAAGTTAGACATCGCCCATCCCAAGCCCACCACGCACAAGCCGATGATCAGAAACTTTCTCATAGTCCTCTATCAATAGTTTTCTACCAACCAGTTCTCTATCAAACGTCGAAGTTGAACTCCAACATAGCGCAGCCATTAGACGGATGCGGCAGGAAAAAGGGGTGATGACGCAAAACTAAATGTTTTACCGAGATACCATGATCTTAGAGGCTAAATTTTTCTAATTCTTAATGACTCTCGTTAGGTATGATTCACGGACTTTTATGGCTCCCGCTGCTGGCTGTATTTATCGGGCTAGCGTGGGCAGGCTGGAACGAATATCAAAAGCTAGAAACTTATCGGCAATGGGCGGATCACTATGATCGCGCGAAGTTTGACATTTACTCGGTGTTGGCGCAAAAGGGCGACGAGTTGACCTGGGGAAAAGCAACTCGCAGGGGCATTGTGCAAACTCAAACCTTCTCACTCAACGATGTGCAGGCAATTCGGCTGCTGGTCAATCGGCAAGCGGTTGATATGCAAGCCCCGCCAGAGCGAGGAAAATCAATCGAGTTAGAGTTTGAGATGCCTCAGTCGTCGGTGCGAGTGCCGTTTACGCAGGTAAATTTGGCGGCAAAGTGGGGCGAGGTTTTGCTAAAAGATTGGGAACACCTGCGATCTGTTTCGCCAAAGGCTGGAGGAGCGTCTCTGTTGGGTTCTGACGGTTTGTGATGCTGTCGAGCGACGTTTATTCGTGAGCCTATGCCGCGTCTATTTTTAATCTGTCTTGCCATCGTGTCGCCTTAAATTTACCGGGTTTGGCGAATCAAGTTAAAGGCGCGCGATCGCACCCCAAGCGGCAGCACAGAAAGCGCCATTCCGGTTAGCGCTTTTGAGGTTGAAGCCGATCTTCCAGCGCTCACAAGGTCTCTCCCAACCTGCGTTTCGCCTTTTTCAATCAATCGCAGTCCCAACAGTAATTGAGTTTCAGCGAGGCGCGATCGTCGCACTTTTTCCAATGGCTCTTGCTCAAATTGGAAGTTCTGTAAATACTTCAGTTTGTCTTTTAGGTAGGGAATGGCGCGATCGATGCCCTGTTGTTCCGGATGAACGCGATATTCCATCAGGCGTTGGGGCAGATAATAGCCTTGCTTATGCGCGATCGCTAGCCGAACCAACAGATCGTTATCTTCGCAGTTTTGGATATTGGGGCGCATGTATCCCAGATCCAGCAGTGCCTGTCGCCGAAACAACGTCGCGCCAATTTGAAAGCTTTGGTTGACAAACACCACTTCTAATAAGTTGGCAACCACACCTGTGGGCAAATTTGTTCTCCCCCACTGCTGAGAATTTTGCTCGGTGGCAGCTTCATCGCGCTGATGGTGCGAATCAATGATCCAATGATCCGTGCCCACAAAATCGAGGGTGGGTGAGCGATCTAAAATCTGGCTTGTCTGAGATAAAAAGTTTGGGGTCAAGCGATCGTCGTCGTCAAACTTGATGAAGTAGGCTCCGGTTGCTGCCTCAAACCCAGAGCGCATGTTGTTGCTTTTGCCAATATTTTTGGGATGGCGAATGTAGTGAATTCGGGTGTCTAGGTAGGTTGCGAGCAATTCGGGGGTGCGATCGCTAGAGCCATCATCACACACGATTAGTTCCCAATCTTGCTCTGTTTGCTCAACAACACTTTCGATCGCAAACGGCAACAAGTGAGCGCGGTTAAAGGTAGGAATGCAGATGCTAATTTTGGGCATTGTGGGCTGGAGGTTGACATTATACCTGAACAAGTTTTTTGAGCTTAGAAATATTGGTGTGCAGCGATTACCCTTCGGGAACTGCGAAGCAACCGCAGCAGCTTAGTCGTCGCTTTTGGAGCCACCAAAGCTTGAGGTTTTTGATCGGGAGTCTTGAGAAAGCGATAGTGCAAAAAGACATCTTTGTGCGGAATATCCACATCTTCGCCCCCGCACAATCGCGCAAAATCCCTCGAAGCATAGCTCGTATAATGAATGCGATGAATCGGCTTTAACCCATCTGCGTTGTAGAGAACGTTGTCTTGATTGACGAACAGATCGGCATTCGCGCAATTTCCGGTTCGCGCTGACTCGTTGGGGCTAAGCGTAACGTTGAACACGGTGCAGTCTTGAGCCAACGTTAGATAATTGAACATCGCTGAACTTGACCACCACGAGCGATCGCGAATCCACTGGAGTTGGTTATCTTCTACCAATCGCTTTTTCAACTGCATCAGTGACACATCGTTAAACATGCCGCGCCGCGCTGCGAAGAAACGATCACAGTGTAATAACGGACGAATTTCTGCTTCTTGCAGCCCGATCGCAGGTTCGATCACATCTAGATTGAGTTCTGTGAGATCCCGTCGTTTTGTGTGTTCCCAATCGTTAAAAACCAGGTCGTAATGGTGAAGCTGGCTGACCATATCATCGAGCGGCTTCATGGCGAGCGTGTCAGCATTGTAGAAGACAAATCGATCAAAATTGCCCTCAAAAGCAGCAAACTTGCGATGCACGAATCCGCCATACCACCCCGGACGGTTTAATTTCGAGTCCTTTGTGCGCGGATGAAACTGCCAAACGCTATTAAAAAAGTTATCCCACCGCTCGATCGCTAACCAGTTTTCAAATAAGGTAACGTTGTTACGAGTGCTAATTTCACGCTGAATATTTTCAATATTGCGATTGTAAGGAATAACACAAATAGGAATATCGGAGCCAACATTTTCTTCAATGCTATTGATCAATGCTACAAATTGATCAAATACAGTATCGTTAGCCAGCGTATACAGCCCAAACGAAGGCATACCCATTCTCCTATCACGTTGAAATCAATTTAGGCTCAAAAACAGGGCAACTTATTGGGAACTCTGGATATCGTCAGTATTCCCGTGAATGGCAATTCGTCTCACGGCACGTCTAAGGAAATGCCTCCATGAATATTTTGATGGTGTCTGCTACTTTTCCCTACCCCCCCACCAAAGGTGGAACCCAAGTTCGGACGTTTCACCTGTTGAACTATCTGCAACAGTTTCATCCCGTTACGGTTCTCACTCAACGCACTGACGATGTGACCGATGCCGAGGTTGCCACCCTGCGCGATCGCGTCACCGAGTTGGTGGTTTTTCCCCGTCCTCACACGGGTTCCTCGTCTGGGCTTGCCGGAAAGGTAACTCGGTTTGCCAGCTTTTTGCAGCAAGGAACGCCGCCCAGTGTACTAGCCCAGCATTCAGCCGAGATGCAAGCCTGGATTGACCGCGCCGTGCAAAAGCAACGGTTTGAGGTGATCACCTGTGAACATAGTGTGAATGAACGGTATGTGCGCCCAGAATTTCGGCAGCAGTTGCGGACGGTGGTGAATGTCCACAGTTCAGTTTATGGATCGTGTCGAAATCAGTTGCAAACCGGCACGTCTGAACAGGTTTGGCGCGATCGCTTAAACTTGCCGCTTTTAAAGCGCTACGAACAGCGCTACTGCAAAAAGTTTTGCCATCTCGTAGTCACAACAGACGATGACCGAAATCAGCTTTATGCCTTTGATCCAACCGCTAGCATTGAGGTCATTCCCAACGGCGTAGATTTTTCTGCGTTTCCTTACCGAGCGGCTGATCCGGGGGGGCATCACCTCGTATTTATTGGCGCAATGGACAATCTCGCCAACATCGATGCAGCTAAATTCTTGAGTTTAAACATCTTACCCGCCCTTCGAGAACACTACCCCGACACAACCCTGGCGCTAGTTGGCTCTCGCCCTACCGCAGACATTCAGAACCTGGGTGAGCAACCGGGTATCGTCGTGACTGGACAAGTGCCCTCCATGGCAGAGTATTTACATCAAGCAACGGTGTGTGTGATTCCGATGCGAACCGGATATGGAATCAAAAATAAAACGCTAGAAGCAATGGCAGCCGGAGCGCCGGTTGTTGCCAGCGATCGCGGCTTAGAAGGGCTGGTGGTAGATGGGGCAAACACTCCGCTACGGGCGCTCAGAGCCAATTCTATGCCAGAGTATGTCCAGGCGATCTCACGGTTATTTGAAGACCCCACGCTGCGATCGCAGCTTTCACACACGGCGCGATCGCTCGTCGAGTCAGACTATACGTGGGAACGGGCAGGGCAGCGATATTTGAAAGTCTTAGAGGGAAAAATGTTCTAATTTCTCTGTGTCCATATACCATTCAGAAGAGGGGTGTCATTCCCAGTGGGGGTTACTGCGATCGCTGCTCCATCTATGCTGTTGCTCCTTGCTGAGTCATGAAACGATTCCGTCTCTCTAGAATCTCGCTTCCCCGCTTCGGCACTTGGGGGGTGGGGTTGATCATGCTCAGCGCCTCTGGACTTGTGGCAGGCAGTGCTTGGGCAAGTTTTCAATTCATCATCGACCCAAAATCTGTTGCCTGGATGAATCGCTACCTCCCTGAAGGCGCAAGGATTCCGCTCTCGGTGTGGGATGATCCAAAAACATTAGCCGAAGTTCAATCAGACCTCAAACGAAACGGTCTCAGCGCGGGCGACCAGATTCGTGTAGAGAGTCCTGGAAAAGCTGCCAAGCAAACCGTGGATCTGCTGTTGCCCATTTTTCGCCGCGAAACCAACTGTTCCAACCCGGCGAGTTTGGTTGAAGGGGCGCGTTGTCCCCACCGCTTGAGCGAAGTGCGCGTCTACCGTAGGGTTCTAAACCCCACGCCCCAGAAAAAAGAAGCGCTTCAGTTTATTAATGTTCTAGGGATCAACGAGGTTGAAGAGTCGTTTGTGCTAGAGCCGTTAGTAGAGTCGCGGGTGGCGGAGGCAGGCAGCCGCGACACCTTGCCCTATACGATCGTCGAACGTTATGACAACCCTCCGGAACTGGGCAAAAATATCGTTGCGGCTCAAGGCATCTGGCTCAATCTTGCCGGAAAAACTCGTAAAGGCGATTCTACCATCGTCTATGGCTCGGTGGTGTACTATAACCCGGTTTCCACGACCATCAGCGGCTTGATCAGTTGGACAAGCCCCACCGGGCAGACTCCAACTTGGCAAAAGGTTCGCAAAGGTCGTGCGCCCGAACTGCTTGTGGATCGCACCGTTGCCCTAGAGCCAGACTTTCAGGTTTATCAGCTTGTGCCTCGCAAGTCTAAAGGGGTTCCGTTTGAGCTACAGCCTGTTTCGCTCAACAAATCTCCGATCGACAGTGGCGCTTTTAAGGATGCTTTATTTTTAGCGCGCAGTGGTCTATGGTCGCCTGCTCTTGAAGTGATCCAGTCTGTGCGAAAGCAGCGGATCAAAGAGTGGACGGATACCGCCCAAGCTCAGCTTGATTTGGTGGCTCGCCATGCCAAGATTACCAAAACTCAAGCGGATCAACCGTGGGCTAGCGCTAGCCAGCAGGTGCTAGCCCATCTGATCGATGGGCGCTGGGCAAAGGCGACGTATGTGATCCACACGTCGGCGGACGATCTCGATGACGTGTTAGATCTGCTGAAATTTGATTCGGGTCGCATTAAAAAACGCATTGATGCCGCCTTGCAAGTAAACCCTGCCCGCACGGATGTCCAAACGTGGGCGGCATTGCGAGTTGCTGCCAAGCGAGGGAAAGCCCAAGCGATCGCATGGCTCAAGCAACAGCCCCAGGATAACTCCACTAACCGTGTTAAAGGTCTCAAACTTTTAAATCAACTCGATTCTTCTCAGGTCAGCGATGGAGAAACGCCGCCTGTCAACTCAACCAATACTCAAGGCTGAGTACCCTTGGGCACTCATGGATTGGGGCTGGATTGGGGCAGCAATCGATGTATAGCCAGATTGGGCAACCCTGAAAATTGCGTAGAAATCGCGATCGCATCTCTTCTGCACTAGAGCCCGCGCTTCTGTGAGCAAAGGCTAGGGTAGTTTACTTCAAGAATTTGTCGCTTAGATTTCAGACTGTAGGGGGTCTGGCAGATAGATTTAAGCAAACAGTTTCGCAATTGATCCCCCCACCCCGCATTTGAAGAACCCGCTAATTGATGTAAAGTAATAGCAGTTTTTCCGTCTCCAAAGGTTAAGCATTGTCCGCCTCTAAAGCAGCGCTCTATCAGTATTTACTGAACAGAATTTTGTACTGGTTTTGGTGGAGAGAGGGTTGAAAATTGCTTTCTAAATTTCAGCTTTTTTCACTACTTTGGAAAATCGTTCTTGTCATGTTCTTGACAATAGTTCTCAGAATGAATTAAACCTACATGACAGGACGCGCTTATCACGAGAGGCATGGGTAGCGAGAATGAGTATGATTATCGTAATATATTTTAGAATTTCCTTCGGGTAGTTTAAGAAGAGCTACTGAGTAGCCGTTTTCAGTTCTTTTAGGTGTGAGACCAAGGCAACATCATGTCAAACCGTTTTTACAGCATTCTCTGGCTTCAGCCTCTGCTGCTGGCCGCCGCTAGCTTGACCGTGGTGTCAGGGGCACAGGCATCTGAGGTCGCTTCAGTGTCTAAGTCTGTCGAATCTGCGTCAACTGGAAAGGTCGTTGCCCAGCACATGGCAGCCGATGAGACTCTAGCTAATGAGACTCCAGCCGTGGCGGATCTCAGTACCAATAAGCCATCGATGGGTCAAGTCACCTCCGTTTCGCAACTTTCTGATGTAAGACCCACAGATTGGGCGTTTCAGGCGTTGCAATCTCTCGTTGAGCGGTATGGCTGCATTGCAGGGTACCCCGATCGCACTTATCGCGGCAATCGTGCCCTCACTCGCTACGAGTTTGCGGCGGGGCTAAATGCCTGCCTCGATCGCGTGAACGAACTGATCGCGGCGTCTACTGCCGACTTGGTAAAGAAAGAAGATTTAGCCACTCTGCAAAAGCTGCAAGAAGAATTTGCGGCAGAACTCGCCACGTTGCGCGGTCGCGTGGATGCTCTCGAAGCGCGAACCACTACCCTTGAACGGCAGCAATTCTCGACGACAACGAAGCTCACTGGGGAAGTGATCTTTGGGGTTGCGGGCGTTGCCTCAGGCAGAAACTTTACCAATCAAGCAACCGGCACCACTGATCGGGTTTCTAGAAATACCATTTTTGGCGATCGCGTCCGGCTGAACTTAGAAACCAGCTTTACGGGCAGAGATCTACTCGTTACTCGGCTCCAGGCTGAAAATATTTCAGAATTGCCTGCCAACCTAAATGGTGATCCCTTAACCCGTCAAGGTAATTTCCGCTTTGCGGGTGGTGGCAGCAACGAAGTCGGCGTCGATGCTCTGCTGTATCAGTTTCCCTTGGGCGAAAGAACGACGATTAGCATCGAAGCCAATGCTGGCGCGATCGATGATTTTGTTGACACGCTCAATCCCTACTTGGATGGCGACGGTGCAACCGGAGCGCTCACCCACTTTGGAACCCGCAACTCGATTTACTACCTACTGGGTGGCAAAGGTTTAGGCGTGCAGCATCAGTTTAGTGATGCGCTAGAGTTGAGCCTGGGCTACTTGGCAGGCGATGATACGGCTAGCAATCCGGCGGCCGGCAATGGATTGTTTAATGGACCCTACGGTGCGATCGCGCAGCTAACCTTTAAACCGAGTCCTGCCTTGGGACTGGGGTTCACCTACATCCATGCCTACAACAATGACTTTACGGCTGAAGGGAGTGTGGGCAGCGATCGAGCCAATTTCCGTAACCTGGCAGGCGCAGGAATTTTGGGGGCAGATGTGCCAACTTCGGCAAACGCCTACGGCATCTCGGCAACGTTCCAAGTGAGTCCAAGATTGGTGCTCAATGGCAATGTGGGCTACACAACAGCGCGATCGCTTGCCGCAGGCGCAAGAGGCGACCTGGATATTTGGAACTGGGCGGTTGGGTTAGCCGTGCCAGATTTTGGTAAGAAAGGCAGCGTTGCAGGCGTGATTGTGGGCAGAGAGCCAACGGTCAAAGGGGGTAGTGGAAATTTCAGAAACTTGGTGGGTAGAGATCGTGATTCTTCTCTGCACATTGAGGGCTTTTACCAATATCAACTCAACGACAACATTTCTATTACTCCTGGAATTGTGTGGTTGACCAATCCTGGAAATAATCAGAACAATGATGACATTGTGATCGGCACGATCCGCACTACGTTTACGTTCTAGCTTATCGCTAGTGTGCTTTAGTGCAGTTTCAATTGGGTTCTAGCGTCCGCAATTTCCTTAGCAAGAGTTGCGGACATTTTTGATCTAAAGGTCTGAGATCTTGTGATCGATTTGTGATCTAAAGGTCTGAAATCTAGAGGACTAAAGGTCTGAAATCTAGAGGACTAAAGGTCTGAAATCTAGAAGACTAAATTAGAACATAGCGGCTGAGCGGTAATGATTGCCTCACGAGGGAACAACCTAACAGCCGCAATTTTTGAGCCAGACTTGCGATCGTCGCTTAATCTGAAATTTCTAAATGCAGAACATAGCTACCGAGTTGCAGCTTTTCTGACCAAAGCTCATAGTCTAGCTGCAATAGTTTGGGAAAGGGGGACTGCTCTAGCCATAGGGTGCGGGTGAAGTTGCGAAGTTGTAGCGACGGGTTGGGCTTTGTTGAGTCGTCTTGCAACCAATAGCGGCTAAAGCCATAGACACCCCGTTGCCACAAATGGCGATAGCTAACCTTGCCGTCTCCCTGCATGGTCATGGCGATGCGGCAGGGGGAAATGTCGAGCCAAATCAACCGCGGGGTGGTGGTTACGGTGGAACCGCCTTTTCTGCGGGATGCTGATTCATTGACTCGTGGCTCGGTTAAGACCAAATGGAACTGATCGGTGCTTTTCTGATAAATCGTCCCTGTTGTTTCCACTTCTGACCAAATCGGCAAATCTCTGGAGACAATATACAGGCGAACAGGTTTACGATGCTGAGTCAGCATGGGGGAATGGTAGGATTACTTACGTTCTAGTCAGTCTATCTGATCCCCATGGCAAATTCGACCACGATCGCGCTTAATGTTCAAACTTCTCAACATGAACTTGTGATCGAGCGCTCTACGGAAGGGTCGCCATTGCGGGGGCGGTTGCAAATTCCGGGCGACAAGTCGATTTCCCATCGGGCGCTGATGCTGGGCGCACTGGCAGAGGGAGAAACAATCATTCGTGGGTTGCTGTTGGGCGAAGATCCGCGCAGTACGGCGAGTTGCTTTCGGGCGATGGGGGCGGATATTTCTGATCTCAATACCGAAGAAGTACGGGTTCGAGGGATCGGTTTGGGTCAGTTGATCGAGCCGATGGAGGTGCTAAATGCTGGGAATTCGGGAACGACGCTGCGGCTGATGCTGGGAATTTTGGCGTCGCATCCTGATCGCTTTTTTACGGTTACGGGGGATGAGTCGCTGCGATCGCGTCCGATGTCTCGCGTCGTAAAACCGCTTCAGCACATGGGCGCAGACATTTGGGGACGACAGCAAAACTCGCTAGCTCCCTTAGCCATTCAAGGACGCGCCCTAACGCCGATTCACTACCAGTCGCCGATCGCCTCTGCCCAAGTCAAATCCTGCATTCTGCTAGCCGGGCTGATGGTAGACGGGCAAACAACTGTGACCGAACCCGCCATTTCTCGCGATCACAGCGAGCGGATGCTGAGAGCGTTTGGTGCCCAAGTCAGCGTTGATCCTGACGCGAAAAGCGTGACCGTGACCGGAGGGACAACCCTGCGCGGTCAAACCGTTGTGGTGCCTGGGGACATCAGTTCGGCGGCGTTTTGGCTGGTGGCAGGCGCGATCGTTCCTGGCTCTGATTTAACGATCGTAAATGTGGGCGTCAATCCGACCCGCACGGGCGTTTTAGAAGCCCTCGAAGCGATGGGAGCCGACATCACGTTAGAAAATCCGCGCGATGTAGCAGGTGAACCTGTGGCAGATCTGCGAGTGCGTCACAGCCATCTCAAAGCGTGCCGAATTGGGGGGGATCTGATTCCTCGGTTGATTGATGAAATTCCGGTGTTGGCGGTGGCAGCAGCGTTTGCAGCGGGGACGACCGTGATCGAAGATGCGGCAGAATTGCGGGTCAAAGAAAGCGATCGCATCGCCGTCATGGCGACTCAACTCAATCTCATGGGCGCGAAGGTGACGGAACGAGCAGACGGGCTGGAAATTACGGGCGGGTATCCGTTAGTTGGAACCGATGTCGATAGTTATACCGATCACCGGATTGCCATGAGTTTAGCGATCGCGGCTCTCAATGCCTCAGGTAAAACGACGATTCACCGCGCCGAAGCTGCTGCCATTTCCTATCCTGATTTCACCACAACATTGCAGCAGGTGATAGCTTAGAACCTCAGAATCGACTCATCCACCCATTTACCCATCGACTCAACGTTGACAATTTAGTAGTCACGAGAAATCACTATCGTGGAGCTTATGTTGGAGGTTGGGCAGGAGCTTGGGTTGGGGGTTGGGCAGGAATCGGGGTTGGAGAGGGGGCAGGAATTGGAGGTGGCGGTTGGGCAGAAGGTTCAGTCTCGTCGAGCGGACGCACGATCGCGGGTGCAGGCGTCTGCTGTTGGGCGCTAAACACTGCTCTGAGTGCCGCATCTAGACTTTCTGCCATCACAATTTGATTTTCATACGCCACAATCACCCGCACCAACGTTGGCAGGCTGTTTTGCTCAGCCTCTAGATAAATCGGCTCGACATAGAGCAGCGATCGCTCGATCGGAACGATCAACAAATTGCCCTGCACCGCTCGCGATCCGGCTCGGTTCCAAAGAGAAATTTGCTGAGAAATCACCGGATCTTGGTTAATTCGCGCTTCGATTTGCTCCGTTCCATACACCAATTCTTGCTTGGGGAACGTGTAGAGCAATAGCCTACCGTATTGTTCTTCATCCGATCGCGCGGCTAACCAGGCAATCAAATTTGTTCGTTGATTGGGTCTAAAGGGCAACAACAGGATAAATTCTTCACTGATCGCCGTTGGCAATCGGGTGATCAGATAGTAGGGTTCGACCGGCTGAGTGTCGCTGCCATAAGTTTCGGTCGGCACTTGCCACTGATCTTCTCGGTTATAAAACACTTGCGGATCGGTCATGTGATAGGTCAGCAAGCTATCAGACTGGCTTTTAAAGAAGTCTACCGGATAGCGCAGATGGCTTCTCAGGGTTTTTGGCATCTCGTCTAACGGTTTCAGCAGGGTTGGAAAAATCTTCTCCCAGGTTTGAATGATCGGATCAGACGGATCGGCAGTATAAAAGTTAGCCGAGCCATTGTAGGCATCAATAATGACCTTAACGGAATTGCGAATGTAGTTAAACTCAGACCGACCGGGATCAGAGTAGGGATAGCGATCGCTAGTGGTGTACGCATCTACCACCCAAAACAGATTGCTGTTAGGCGCTTGAGTGTCGGCAACAACTAAATAGGGAGACGAATCGTAGCGCAGAAAAGGCGCGATCGCGCGGATGCGTTCGTTAATATTGCGCCGAAATAAGACTTTTGTTGTAGGTGTAAAGTTGCGAGTCAAGAGCATCTGCCAATCATTGAGATATTTGGCAAACAAGAGCCGCTGCGGCATTGAAGCAATCTGAATGCCGCCCGTTCCATCATAAATGGTGTAAACATTGCCATCCTCGCTTGGGTAGTCAAACTCTTTGACGCGCGTCCCTGTCATGACGTAGGTATCCGAAATTTCACCGAAATAGATTCGAGGATTGGTAATCGGAATACTGGAACGAATTTCTTCGCTCGACACGTTTAGAGGAGTATCGCCTGAAACATCGGTTGTAATATCTCTCACAAAGTAAGCGGGCAAGCCACCAGGGGCAACCTGGTTGACTGGGCTAAGGGTAAACCCATACCCGTGAGTATAAATTAGATGTTTGTTGACCCACGTTTTTGCTTCTTCTGGCACGCCATCATAATCTAATTCTCGGGCTGCAATTAAGACCTGCTGGAGATCGGCAGTGGGGGGCTGGTTGGGGGGACGGCGCAATAGCGTGTAGCGATCGATATCGGCGCTGGGAAAGGCATAGTAGGGGCGAATTTGCTGAAGTTGACGATTGGTTTGCAAGAGGGGGCGAGTGTCCCACAAGCGAATATTGCGAATTGTGCGTTCGTTGGTTTGCAGATCGGCTAGGGTCAGAGAGTTTTCAGGATTAAATGTTTCGACATCAATGAGGTTTAAGTTAAAAGCTTCGCGGGTTTGGGCAATGTTGCGCTGAATAAAAGGCGTTTCCCGCGCTAGCTCGTTCGGTTGCACGACAAAGCGCTGCACCGCAAGCGGCAACAGCGTACTCGAAAGGGCAGCTATGGCGGTATATAAAGCAAGGGTTTTGAAGATCGGCAGCCGCTTTTTAGGGCGATTTTTCAGCAGAAGCTGCCAGAACAGCCCAAGCGCGATCGCTCCTGCTAAACCAGCCAACCCCGTGTTGACCGGCAACTGAGTCGTGACATCGGTATAGCTTGCACCATAGGCGACGCCTCGGCGGGAATACAGCAACTCGTAGCGGCTCAGCCAAAATGCCAGCGCGATCGCGCCCATTAAACTCGCCGCGAGGGCGGCAAGATGGCGATGCTGTCGCTCGGAAAATCCGACAAAGCGCCCTTCGCTCAGACTGTTTCCTGACAATAAATAGGTGAGGCAAACGGCAACAAATCCGTAAACGCTTAATCCAATCAGCCAAAACTCTAGCAGTTGGGCAATCGGCAACGAGAAAATATAGAACCCAATATCTCGCTCAAACAGGGGATCAGCCTGCCCAAACGGGGTGGCGTGAATAAACTGGAGAAGTGTATCCCAGTAGGTGGAAAGAATAAATCCTAACCCGACGCTGAGTGCGATCGCGCCGATGTTTAGCG
The DNA here is from genome assembly GCF_010091945.1 of Myxacorys almedinensis A. Taxonomy (GTDB): domain Bacteria; phylum Cyanobacteriota; class Cyanobacteriia; order Leptolyngbyales; family Leptolyngbyaceae; genus Myxacorys; species Myxacorys almedinensis. The sequence continues at coordinate 14,488 of NZ_WVIE01000015.1, read as the reverse complement.
TCAACCGAGGACGAACTAGCATTGCACCAGGGATCGCTGCCAGAATGATGCCGCCTACCCCAATCAACCCCGGCAGGGTTGCCCACTGCCCCACCGTGAGCCAGATCTGATCGGGGTGAAACGGTTGTGGCAAAGACCGCATGACGCCAGAGGTTGCCCAATCGGTTTGCCAAATCTGCGCGATCGCAAATCCGTAATAGCCAATCACCAAGCTTGCTACCAGGCTAAGCGTCACGCTAAGCGGCAGCAAGCGAGACAGGCGAAGCGCTGCTACAGTACGGGAGGTTACTTTTTGGTCAACCTCTTCTGCCTCTAGATCTTGCCAACCTCTGCGATCGGCAACACGAAGATTTCCCAGCAGAAAAACCAGGGAAAGCAGGGTGACGATTGTAGCAATGCTGCCCTGGGTGGCGAGGCGTACCCAAAAAACCCTGCCATAGTTCACTTCCTGAAACCAAAGGCTTTCGGCAACGAGACGCACCAGCAAATCGAAGCCGAACCAAAACCCCAGGAGAATCACGAGAATCTTGAAAAAACAATGGCGGGAGTGGGGCATTTCAGCCTTACCTCGTAAACTCAACGGATCGATCGCAGGGATCTACTACCTATCAGGGTACAAGGTTATTAAGGTAGAAGGGATCACGGGACGAGCCTTTCGCGATGTCCTGCGATCGCTCGCCCTCCTTCGTTTCAAGTCCCGCCCTCCGTCACACGCTCGCCTGCTCAGACGTGAGGTTAAACAGCACCTCCAGGGTTTCCATTGCCCGCCGCCGCGCCTCGATATCTTGCTGTGCCCGTAGTTGCACCATCGGGTCGTGGAGAATCTTGTTGACAATGCCTTTCGTCAGGGCTTCGATCACTTCGCGATGGCGATCGCCAAAGTCATTTCCTAACCGAGACAGCGCTTTTTCCAATTCTTGCGCCCGAATGGTCTCGACCTTATCGCGCAGGCTGCTGATCGTAGATACCGTTTCTAGCGATCGCCACCAGATATCAAACGTATCGACTTCCTCTTCGAGCATGGCTTCGGCTTCCATTGCCATCTGGCGGCGGCTTTCCTGATTTTGCGCCACGACTGCCTTGAGATCGTCAACGTTGAAGGCTTTCACATGGGTCATCTCGTTGACATCGGCATCGACGTTGCGGGGCACTGCAATGTCAAACAACATCAACGGCTGCCTCGGTTCCAATTGGCTTTCAAGTTTAGCGCGATCGACAATGGGTTCGGTTGAAGAAGTGCTGGTAAATACCAGGTCAGACGCTGCGATCGCTACCATCATCTCCGACAGGGGACGCAAGGTTAACTGGGCATCCGGAAACTGATTGGCAAGCTCTTGGGCCCGTTCCAATGAGCGATTGAGAATCGTAATATTTCTTGCCCCTTTGGAAATGAGATGTTGCACCAACAGGCGAGACATCTTGCCAGCCCCCACAATGGTGATCCGGTTGGCGGCAAGGTCTGCTTTCATGTGTGCCAATTCTACGGCAGCAGAGCTAATCGACACTGCACCGGTACCAATGCTCGTTTCGGTTCGCACCCGCTTTCCGGCAGAAATGCCTTGCTTGAACAGTTGATTTAAAATTCGTCCAACACCGTTGTGCTGCTGCCCCATTTTGTGACAATGCTTCACCTGCGCCAAAATCTGCCCCTCACCTAGCACCAAGCTATCTAGCCCCGATGCGACTCTCATCAAATGCGTTACCGCGTCTTGATGGAGCAACGTAAACAGATAGGGACGCAGCATGGAAATCGGCAGCTTGCTATGCTCTGATAAAAACTGAATGACGTCGCGAATCCCAGATTCTGTCTCCGACGTAACTAAATAAATTTCTAAACGGTTGCATGTGCTGAGCACTGCCACTTCTTGCACATGGGGGCAGTTGCACAACGCTGCGATCGCTTGATCATAAACCGGCTCTGGAATACTTAGCTTTTCTCGAACTTCGACCGGGGCGGTTTTGTGGCTTAACCCAACGACAGCAATGTTCATATTAAAAAGGCGCTCTTATGATCTGCTCTTAATGATCTCAAAGACTGAAAGTCGCGGGCAGAGGGACGAAAGGAACGAGAGGGGATCTCTCAAGTTTCTCTGCGAAACGTTGCTGCCCGCGTCGCCCCTCAGCCTTGCTTTCTAGTGAAGCTGCACGATTTTGGGCTGACCCGGCATGTGAATCGTATCGACAAACCGAGCCGTTTTCGACTGGCTGGAAATCACGAGGGTTTGGGTTCTGGCACCGCCTTTGAAGAAGCGCACACCGTTCATGATGTTTCCAGGTGTGATGCCCGTTCCGGCAAAGAGCACGTTTTCGCCCGACGCGAGTTCTTCACCCGTGTAGACTTTATCGGGGTCGTTGATGCCCATCTCTTTGAGGCGAGCGATGTTGGCTTCTTTGCTTTCGCCGATCAGCCCGGTCTTCACAACGGCAGGATCATAAATCAATTGCCCCTGGAAGTGCGCCCCCAGACACCGCAGCGCCGCCGCCGAAATCACCCCTTCCGGAGCCGCCCCAATGCCCATCAGCGCATGAATGTTGGTTCCAGAGAAGCCGCAGTTAATGGCTGCCCCTACGTCACCATCGCTGATCAGTTGGACTCGGGCACCGGCTTCGCGGATTTCTTTGATCAAGTCATTGTGGCGATCGCGCTTCATCACGACGACAACCAATTCATCGATCGAGCGATCGAGACATTCCGACAGGATCTTCAGATTCTCGGTGGCAGACTTGTTAATGTCTACCTTCCCTTTAGCAGCCGGAGGAGCCGCGAGTTTTTTCATGTAAAAATCGGGTGCGGCAAACAAGCCACCCTTTTCGGAAATGGCTAGCACTGCCATCGAACCGGGCTGACCATAGGCGCACAGGTTGGTGCCTTCGCAGGGGTCAACGGCGATGTCAATTTCTACGAGTTCGTCGGGGTTACAGAAGTCTTTGGCATCGGGCTGAGAGCAAATGCCCACTTCTTCGCCGATATAGAGCATGGGGGCGTCGTCTCGCTCCCCTTCGCCAATCACAATCCGACCGCGCATATAAATTTTATTCATGCGCTCACGCATGGCTTCTACGGCTACCCGGTCAGCCTCGTTCTTGTCGCCTTTTCCCATGAGACGAGCCGACGCGATCGCGGCCTGCTCTACGACTTCGATAATTTCTAAACCAAGCGTGTTTTCCACGAACTAAGTCCTCCAACTGCTGATTTTGCGCCATTTCTACCGACGCTCTCAGTTTACAAGTCTACCAAAGTGCGGAGTAGAGCAAGCGTGAACCACGGTGTTAAGTTTTGCATCATTAAATCTCGGCATCTCCAAAAGGGCAGATAAAGGCGGAGCCGTAGGGAGCGATCAGAACTTGGCAACGCCTACCGCGATTAGATTCCTGCCATCAGTCAAAAGCGGCGGCAGGGGCGGCTTCTTCTATTCTAGTGGTCTGTCCAGTTTGAAATGAGAGGCTGGGAATCGATGAGTGGATGAGTGGATGAGTGGATGGGTAAGATCTACCCTCTCACCCCTCTACCTCTCAACGTTGACAATCTACTAGTTGGCAGAAATGCACGAGATTTTTCCCAAAAACTAAATCACTCTGCGGTGTCTCAAACGGCTCAAACATCTGGCAAAGCGCGCCCTCCTCTAGAGCGGCTTATCGCTGAAGGGATAGCGAACCGGAAACTTGCCCGACCAGCGCAACACCACCACTTCTTCGCGCAACTGCTCTTTGGTTGCTGTAGCTAACCGAGTGCGAAATAAATCGATCGCTTCAACTTCGTAGCCCAGGGCCTCAGCAATCCCGGCAATCAATCGCCCCGTCCGAATCATTACACGCAGGTAAGACGCCTGATCCCCGACGACGTAAGCTAATTTTGCGCCGGGACGTAAGGCATAGCGCAGATCGGCTAGATGCTTTGCCATGCCGCCAAAATAGAGTTTTGTAGCTTGAGCATACACCCGCTCAAAGCCGCTGGTTTTGCCTAGCTCTAGACGACGGGCATCGATTTCGGCGGCAATGCGCTGAATTTCGCCATGGTGCACCACCCACTGGTCATCGTCGTCGGTGGTGTAAACGTTGCGGCTGTTCGATCGCATCAATCCCCGCTTTAGGGTTTGAAGATCGGATTTGTTGTTTAAAAATCCTAAAAGCACCGATTCTAGCCGCGTGGTGCGGGTGTAGTCTTTCTCGTTGGGGTAGGGCGGAGAGGTGATCACGGCATCGATCGAGGCAGGGTCTAAAACGCTGAGCAACTGCCGCGAATCTGCATGATGCATGGTTGCGGCGATCGCAGGGCGCGATCGCAGGTGGTCGAGGTCGGTTGCCATAGCACGAACGGCATCTAGCCACACCTCAACTACGGGAGCATCGGCTTTGGCTTTACCGATGCTGACTTCTGGCGCAAACCGGATATTACTGATCGAAAAGACGATCGCTTTGGCGAGGGCAAGTTGCTCGTGAGCAAAAAACGGTGAGGGAGAGTGTTGCCGAAGCTGATCGAGCAAAATCAATGTTTTGTGGAGCGGCAACGGGCTGATGGAGTTTTTTAGCAGCAGCTTTTGGCTTTCTTCGGGCAAGGTGCGGGGTGCCTTGGCATGGGGATGTGAGCCACCTAAAGACGCTTTGCCAGATTGAGTTTCGTCAATAGTTGCCCTCGCGATCGCGCCTATTTTTTCGGCGTGTTGCAGCAACCGCTCTGGGTCTGGCGTCCAATCGAGCTTGACAGAACCCGCAAACCACGCCATCCGATTGGCTTCGATGCCCACGGTCGGAATGCCCGTTTTCTTGCACTCCACGGCAGTAGTTCCGGTACCACAAAACGGGTCGAGAACGGTGTGCTGCGGAGTTACGGCAAATTTTTCGAGATACTGCCGCACTAAATGAGGCGGAAACGAGAGAATAAATCGATACCAGTTGTGAGCGGATCGATCTTCCGCCCGTAGATGGTTGAGGTCAAAATTGCGTTGCTCAATGTCCAAATTAGGAATTAGCGGCTGAAAGTAGGGCAACGGTTTTAGAAGATGTGGCACTGGCATTTTATTAGAGCGATCGCGTCTAGGCAAGCGCGACTCCGATCGGGTCTCACCATTCCGGCTACACTGCCTGCCAAAGTGACACTCAAACTGCCTAAAACAGGGTGCCTAACTCTTAACTCTATGTGCGATCGGATGTCTGCCGCGTTTTCAGGCGTCCCGTACGGCGCTAATGCTGCTCACTTCTAGCCGAAACTCTCCCGGATGGAATTTAGGATTGAGCGCTCCATCGTATTCAAATTTGCTGAGCATCAGTTGCAGCGATCGCACGGTTCCGGCATTGAGCGGCATTGCATTTGCCATCGTTTTGGCCCGAAATACCGGAATTAGGCTTGAAAACGGAATGCGGAGGGCAATCCACTCGTGCGCCACCGTATCAAACGAGTGAGAGTAGCCGATGCTATCCCAGCCATCGTCATCGCGCACCAAAAATTTGTAGCGGTTGCCATCGCCCTTGACGCGCAGTTCAATGCCCGTATACTCAGACAGCGCGATCGCCGGATCAAAATTACGAGTCCGCACAGAGGCAAACCCGCCAGAATTGTCGGTCGAGACATTGCCCGAAAAAACCGCCTTGCCATCGCTCAACTGAAATGAACTGGTGCTGACGCCGCCCATCACCACATCATCGAGCGCGCCCCAAGTTGTGGAAATATCGTGGCTCGGATTGCTAAAGTCGAACAAGATGCGATCGCTGCCTTGCCCTTGTCTGAGATCGGCTTGGGGATTGGGGCGAGGCTGAATCATGTGTTGAATCCAACTAACAACGGGAATTGCTTCAAAATAGTCTAACGTTTGAATAAATCTGCCGAGATCCCATTTCTGCGCCATGGTTGTACTCCGGTAGAAACCATTCTCATTCTAGTGAAACGCTGCTTGGAGCGACGAAGGTTTGAGGTGCGGAAAAGCGAATCGACAGACTGCAAGAGGCTGACCCAAGAAGAGCCGCCGCGATCGCACTCTGCCGAAAAACACCCCTGACCAAGCCCGTTCACGATCGTTTCCAACTGCTCCATCCCCTCTCGTACATCATCATAGAGAGAATTATAGAGAGATAGCGTCATGTTGCAATTTCAGCCGCCCGGATTTGGTCAAAAAACCGTTCAGACCTCCCTCGGCGCGATCGCCTACTACACCCCCGTCGATGCACCGTGGACACCGGATGCCTCCCTGCCTCCCCTTGTTTTTCTGCACAGCTTTGGGGGCGGAGCCTCTGCCTACGAATGGTCGAAAGTGTATCCGGCATTTGCCAGCACTCATCGCGTGATCGCACCGGATCTGCTCGGTTGGGGAGACTCAGATCATCCAGTCAGGCAGTATCGAAACGATGACTATTTGCTGACACTTGCCGAATTGATTCAACAGGTTTCCGAAGCACCTGTGACGCTGGTTGCCGCTTCTCTGACCGGTGCGATCGCAGTTCGCCTTGCCGTTGCACAACCCCATTTAGTGCGCTCTCTGTTTCTCAGTTGCCCCTCTGGGTTTGCCGACTTTGGACAAGCTGCCGGACGCCGCATCCCCCTGCAAATCATCGGGCTGCCGTTGCTCGATCGGCTGATTTATACCCTGGGTGCAACCAGCGATCTGGCAGTGCGAAATTTTCTAGAGCAGTTCTTATTTACAAAGCGCGATTATCCCACAGGAGAACTGCAAAGCCGCATCACCAACGAAATGGTATCAGCCTATTTAGAATCGGCGCGGCGACCCAATGCAGAGTACTCAGCGTTAGCATTTTTGCGGGGCGATTTGTATTTCGATCTGTCGATGTATCTGCCGCAGTTGGCAATTCCCACCGCGATCGTCTGGGGAAAAACCGCGCAGTTTACATCAGTAGAGTTAGGTCGTCGCTTAGCCGCGCTCAATCCTCAAGCCATTCAGAGCTTTCAGGAGATTCCAGATGCAGGAGTGCTGTCGCAGTTAGAGCAGCCAAGCGTTGTCACAGGTTTGTTAGCAAAGTGGCTACACGCCTCGCCGCCCATCAATTGAAGCTCGCACCGGCGCTAGTGGGGTAGAAACTCATCTGCGATCGCCATCATCGGCGCATAAGGTGCTTGAGCAGGAAACGTCTCGATTGGGAGACCCGTTTCAGCTTTTGCCTGCTGGCGTGCCGACGCATAACACCCATCAAACACCCGAACAAAAAGGGGTTCAGGCGGGGTGACTCGTCTAGCAACTCCCTCACCCGTCTGCGATGCTCAACCATCCTACTTTCCCAGCTACCGCAGCGCCGCTCAGGTTGAAATTGCCACTTGAGCAAATGAAGCAAAACCACAACCATTGCTGCTCAAGCTTCTTCACTCACGTCACGCCATGTCCTCGATTTCTTCAATCAGGTGCTGCCAGTCTACACTTGCATAGTCCTGATGGCGTAATTTCTCAACGGTTGTCTCTATCCAATGCAAATAATCTGTCTCATAAAGAGATTGAGAATCAGCAGTTAGAGAAGATAGGGCAACGTCCATGTCGAGCGTCTTTGGGCAATGTTTAGGATTTCAAAGATTCAAAATTTCATTCTAAAACAGGTAGCCTGGTCGAGCCAGAGAGCGTCCTAGAACAAATCTTAAACTCAAATCATCTGGCGCTCAAAAACCGTAACAGATGTAGCGCCACGAAACCCGATAAAGTTAAAAAGAGCAAGCGTTTCTAAACCACTCTTCGCCCCGTTCTGACTGTGATTTCCTGGTCAACCTTTCTAAATGTGTTCTCCCCATCGGCGGTTCCTTCAGAGGTGCGCTCAGCGCTCAGCGCATTCACCCCTCTAAACCTGCCGATCTCCATCGCGATCGCGGCGCTCTGGATTCTATTGATCGGGTTACTGGCAGAAGGGGCATACCGCTACACCCAAGCAGGGACAGAAATCGTTCGTAAAATTGTGCACATTGGTGCCGGAAACGTGATTCTGCTGGCGTGGCTGCTCAACATTCCCCGGTGGGTTGGCGTCAGTGCATCGATTTTGTTTAGCGCGATCGCGCTCTTGTCGTATTCCATTCCCATTTTGCCCGGCATCAACGGCGTGGGTCGCAAAAGCCTCGGCACATTCTTTTATGCAGTCAGCATTGGCGTATTAGTCGCCTGGTTTTGGACACTTCATCTGCCCCAATTTGCCGCGATCGGGATCTTGGTGATGACCTGGGGCGACGGGTTAGCCGCGTTGATCGGTCAACGCTTTGGACGCCATACCTACACGGTTTGGGGCATGAAAAAAAGCTGGGAAGGCTCTTTGACAATGGCGTTGGTGAGTTTTGCAGTCAGCCTAGCGATTTTGATCGCAACGCAAGGAAATGGATGGCAAGGGTGGCTGATTTCTCTGACGATCGCGGCGGTCGCCACGACCTTAGAAGCCTTCTCAAAATTTGGCATCGACAATCTAACTGTACCGATTGGCAGTGCTGCCTTTGCTTTCTTCCTGAGCCAGCTTTTCTGGGGCTGATGTCGTCGAAAAATAGGGTTTTCTGCCCCTTGTCTTCTGCCTATTGGCTGACTGTGCGATCGCACCCCTCCCGCTAGACTGATAAAATCTCTGAACAGAAACTTTCGTAATTTCCATCCAGTCTTTTGTTTCAAGACTTGTAACCACCAGACATTCACCCCGATTGTCTCCTACTCTGAAACCATGACCTCCACCGTGCAGCCCTCTAGCTTTTCCTCCTCCCTGGAGGAACTTACCCTTCCAACTCAACCCGATTCAGAGCAGCTAGATAATATCAAAGCGCAACTGGATCTTGTTTTGCTGGCCCTAGAAGCGATCGCAGGCATCAGTTCTGAAGCCATGCTTCAAGCCGCCACCGACCTTAATCTAGAATCGATGATTAGCGATCGCGTCTCTCTATGGCGATTGCGGCAATCGAGTCCCCTGAGAAAAGGGCAAGGGGGACGCAAAAAGCTAGACGTAGACGAAGCACGCGCCTTAACGTTGATCATTTGTCATCTCGCCAAGCAGTACAACGAACTCATCCGCCGAGCCGTTGCCCTCCTAGAACAGATGACCGAACAAAACCGCGAACCGCACCAGGCTGCCTTGCTCGGAAACTATTTAGACGCCTTCCACAATACCTACCAAGAGCGCATGGAAGATGGGGACACTACCCCAACCGAATCGCTCACAAACTTGGCACTAAAGCTGCTAATTGATTTATTGTTTTACGGAAGCAATCATGGCGTCCGGCGTCTCTGGTTAACATTACTAGAACGATCCTTTGGAGTGTCGCGCCGTGCATCGCTTCCTGCTAACCCCACTCTTGGTAGTTCATGACAGCTAATTTGGTCGCTCACTGCTTTTTTGACGAATTCAACACTTGAACCCATGTCCCCTGCAACCTCAGTTTTAAGACGGTACACTCCGCCCACCTGCACCCTCGAAATTGCAGCGAACAGTTCTCCCCTGTCTCGCTGGATCGGGCAATCTGCGCTAAAGAATGTCCGCTTCAAACTCAGTTTTGACGATCCTCGCGTTGGGGAAGACCAGTGGGTAGCAGTGCGCGGCGATCGCAACCAGCTTCAAGCGTTGTGTGATGCCGTCACCAGCTATGTCCAGAAATTTTTGCATCAGTCCTCCAGCTTTATTGCAGGGCGCGACGGTTTCTCCAATGGTGCTGTTGCCGTTCCTCAAAGCCTCCCCAGTTTCAATCGGCATCCCTTCGATTCTGAAGGCAATGCCGCAGGTATCTACCTCGAACCCAAAGGGATGCTGTCTCATGAGTTGCATCTTGGCACGCTGGCAACCGATGAATCGGGTTCCACCATCCAACTGAGTGCGGTTCAACTGGCTGATCTGGCGACGGCACTCGACGAATATTCTGCCGACGTTACCGCTATTCCCACTTTAAATCGACCGAGCTGGGCAAGCAACCCTCCCGCCTGGGGCAAAATCGCTGCCGTGTCTCTAGTCGCGATCGGGCTAACCACCACTGCCGTCCGCGTTCTCGATCGCCAACCCACCCCTCAAACGGCGGCTAGCCAGGGCGCAAGCAGTTCTGACCAGCGCTTGGCAGTGCAGCCATTACCAAGCAGCCCACCGCCCTCTTCCCTGACGCTGCCTAGCCTGCCCACCACCACCGTACCGTTACCGTCCCTAGAAACCAGCCCCCTCTCTGCTCCGCCGGCTCCTGAAAATCTGCCTAGATTTAAAGTTGAACAAACCGTTCCCGAAAACTCACAATCGGGCATTCAACTGCCTGTCCGAGATGTCCCCGAAGGATCGGTGCAAGTTGCCCCAATTCCTGATCAAACGGCGAGTGGTGCTAAAAGCCCTCAAGCGGTTGCCAAAGCTCCCTCAAACGCTGGCTCAGCCTCTCAAGATCGCGATGGTGATCCGCTTCCTCTTTCGCCTGAGAATAATGCTGCCTCCACCCCTGAGAGAGCACCCGAAGCAGCAAGCCGCCCACAGCTACCCAGCGTTGCCGCTGCATCAAGGCAAGCCTCTGCCGAAACCGCGCAACCCCAAGTAGATGAACTTAAGACCTACTTTGCCTCGCGTTGGCAAGTGCCGCAGGGATTGCCAGATGACATTCAGTTTATTCTGACTTTAGCGGCTGATGGCTCTCTACAAGCGGTGGAGCCAGTCGGCCCAAACGCTACCTCATGGCGCGATCGCGCCTCCATTCCTGCCCTTGGAGAAGTGATCGCTACGCCCAACCCCAATGGGCAAGAAACAAAAGTTCGGCTTCTCCTCAAAACAAACGGCGCAGTGCAGACGCTTGCTGAGTAAGAGAGGCTACCCCTCTTAGTTGAGCACTACAGCTTAGCCGCTAGAAACAGGATGACCCTTTTCTAGCGGCTAAGGCTGCCAGCCTGGTTCTAACCCGTTGATTGAGCGCCAGTCACTCCCGAAGCAAACGACAAATCTAAAAGAAACCCTGAAGAAACCCTGAATTTAGTGGCAGACGCAACAGTTTCCAACGACCATCAGAAATCTAAACTAAGCACGGGAGAGTAGTTAACCTGGAACTTCCCGGTTCCACTAATTTTCTTCGTCCCTTGTTTCAAACTTACGATCGCTAAAAAAATAGCTATGAGTTATCTAGAAACCACTGCCCAAGTGTATGCCGAAGCCGCCGAAACACCTCAAGTTGGCTTATGCTGCGTTAGCACTCCGCCGCTCCAATTACCAGGGCTGATGATACCGGAAATCATGCATCAGATGAACTATGGTTGCGGGTCAACGGTGCATTCGGCAGAGCTATTTGGTGAGCCAACCGTGCTTTATATCGGAGTCGGGGGCGGAATAGAGGCACTTCAGTTTGCCTATTTCTGCCGTCAGCCGGGAGGCGTGATTGCCGTTGATCCCGTTCCTGAAATGCGGAAAGCAGCGACCTCTAACTTGGAAGTCGCCGCCCAGGAAAATGATTGGTTTAACCCCAATTTTGTGACCATTTTGGCGGGGGATGCCTTTGAGTTGCCTGTGCCGGATGCCTCAGTAAATATTGTGGCGCAAAACTGTTTGTTTAATATCTTTGAACCTGAAGATCTGAAACGGGCGCTAATCGAAGCATATCGGGTACTGAAGCCTGGTGGGCGGCTGATCATGAGCGACCCGATCGCGACCCGTCCAATTCCGCTCCATCTTCAGGAAGACGAACGTTTACGCGCCCTCTGTCTATCGGGCGCGTTGACGTACGATGAATATATTCAGCACTTGGTGGGGATCGGGTTTGGGCAGATCGAAATTCGCGCCCGGCGTCCCTATCGGCTTCTAGATACCCAAAGTTACAACCTAGACAAACCTCTCCTCCTAGAAAGCCTAGATTCGGTTTCGTTTAAAGTGCCGATGCCTGAAGACGGAGCCTGTGTATTCACCGGAAAAACAGCAATTTATAGTGGGGCAGATCCCCTCCTCGATGATCGCGCCGGTCATTTGCTGCAACGTGGCATTCCCTTGGCAGTCTGCGACAAAACGGCGGCTAAGTTTGCCCTGCAATTTCCGCAAGATGTGATTATTACTGATTCTACCTGGCATTACGACGGTGGCGGATGCTGCTAGACCCTTCTAGGCAAGTTCCTTGTCCAAAACTCTATCCTTTCTTTATGCGGCTGAGTTGAACGTCCCAAAACCAGATTGTCAAAGGGCTGTATGGCTTGGGCATAAAGCGATCGTGATTCATCCGACAAGAATAGCTCCGCAATGCCTTGCAGATGAGAGAGATCTTGTTAGAGGCTTCCTTTTGTTAAGAGATGAATTGTTTTAGGGAGGCAAATCCATCAACAAACGCGATCGCTTAAAGTGTAAAAAAGTCCTTCCTCACGAAGGAATTGAGATTGATTATGTCGCATTCAAAACACTCTTCTCTTTCGCACGATCGTCACCCACTCAACTTTCAAGACACCTACATCTGTCCGATTTGCCGTCATGGTCACATTGAGTCGCTCACGCTGATGGATGTGTTTGCCTGTGATTTTTGCCGCCACATTTTTACCGCAAACCTAAAAGACCAGTCTATCCATGTCGAAAATAGTTCTCAACCCATGACGTGGCGGTGGACAGGGCGAAATTGGCAAGCGGCAAACCAACTTGATGTCGATCTGACGGTCGTGATTTGGCTGGTCAGCGTTTCGTTAGTCATCTTGCCCCCGTCTCTAATTTGGCTGTCGTCGCACGCCTTTCCCCCACTCGTTGGCAGTAGCGGATCTTGGTTTCCTGCATTCTGGGTAGGGCTGACATTTACGCTCCATTTTCTGTTTGTATCGTGGCTGATGGCAGAACATTATCAGTTTCCGCTTTATGTCTCGACGAAGGTACGATTGCGACGGCTGCTCGATCGGCGTTGAGGGGCAGCTTATCGATTTAGCGATTGGGAGGAAGACTCTTCAAACCCTTTCCGCGCAAGTATTGCCTACTAAACAATTTCCGGCGTTATTTCGCACATGCTATTGAGATATGTGGATCATCTGTACAGCGTCGAAGCGATCGCATATGTTCTATTTCTGCTGACTGACGGCAGTCTTTACTTCCAAAGTTTGGGACTAACATTGGCTCCATCTCTCGCTGACTCAGGTTCTATCGCTAAATGGCTATAGACAGATGTTAAGTTATAGTCGCGTTTTCTCTGAACTAATATTCTCGTTTTGGTAGTTGTGATAATTTGAAGATAAGCAGTGCGATCGCACATTGCCTGCATAAGCAGCAGAGTGATAGTTTCAAGGTTTTTTGAAACTTTCTGGAAGCGCCTCTACAGTGGTCAAAACATAGACTGTCACGAGCCACGATCGCCTAAACTCTCTACAAATGATTTGATAGTTATATGGAAAAGATCAATTTTCCTCGAAATGGAAAAATTGATCCATGAATTCATCTCTGAGTTAGCGATTGGCACAAAGCGCATCCCTAGAGGAGACGCGTTTATCTAGCTTCAGCCGATTTTTGATCGACCTTCGCCCTCACGTTCACCACACCTGAAGTACTGAGAGAAAATAAACCTCTTATATTTCAAATCTCTTCCGAAATCGTACCTATAGGAGGAGTAGTAATCCCAACACTACCCCTTAAGCTATTCACTAAATCTCTAGCCGCAAGGTACAGAGCATATAGCGAAACTTTTTTTACCGTAGTTTTTTATAAGAGGGCATTTCAATGAAAACGCAACTGCTCAGCAGCCCCACGTTCAACCCCTTTAAGACTGCCGCACGCTTTTTGACAGGCTTATCAGTTGCTGCTGGATTGCTTACGGTCAGTATTCCGGCTCAGGCTGCACCCCTTCAGAAGACACAGAAAGTAGCAGCAGCAACCGCAGCAACGTTGCCAAATGGGGTTTATCTGTACGGGCAATCGGCTCAGCCAGAGCAACTTGGTAAGGCTTACTTTGTGTTTGAAGTGAAGCAGGGAAAACTCATTGGTGCGCTCTACATGCCTCGGTCGTCGTTTGATTGCACCTACGGCGCAGTGCAGCCAGATAAAGTAGCCCTGACTGTGGTGAACTCGTACGAGAAAAGCGAAAATCCCTATGCGATCGCACTCGAACGGAACGCCTCGGTTGCTTCTCTGAACAATCCAGCCCTTTTACCCACCGGGCTTGAAGGATTCCACCAAATTTCCAACCTTAGCAACACAGATCGGCGTATTCTCAAGGTCTGCAAAGCTGAACACCAAAACCGCGTTTGGAAGTAGCTTCTGCTCCAAAACTTCATTTTTGAAAGAGCAAGAAACTTCAGAGAGATCAAGCCAGTCATTACGAATGCACTGCTCAAAGAACATTTAGAAATTGATTGGTGGGCAGCCTACCGATCAATTTCAGATGGCTTAATGAATACACAGCACTCACAAATAGAAACTCTCAAACTAGCCTTGCTGCGATCGCTCATTCGCTCATCACAGGTTTTTAATTGCTTAGGAGGCATAACGTTTCCCTGCCGCTGAAGGAGTAGGGATGGAGTACATGCGAGCAACTAGACCCTGCCCCTATAGCCATGGGTCTGACTGGTGAGACCAATCAGACCCATGGGTAACATAATCGACCTGGCAGCGCGCTATTTTGACAGGAAGC
>NZ_WVIE01000014.1 GCF_010091945.1 Myxacorys almedinensis A | reverse complement strand
GGGGGGGGGGGGGGGGGGGGGGGGGGGGGGGGGGGGGGGGGGGGGGGGGGGGGGGGGGGGGGGGGGGGGGGAGGGGGAGAGGAGATGATCGATTAGGGTTTGAGCTTCGGTTTCTAGGGCGGCGATCGCATCTCCGACGGTTCGCCATTCGCGATCTACGATTACCTCTGCTGGATCGGTTGTTAGAGGGTCGAAGTCTAGATGCCAAGCTTTTGCTAAAGCGCGAGTTAAGCCGAGGCGACCGGGCTGGGGGTGACGAGCGATCGCGATGATCAAGTCTCGAAACTGTCGCCCTTCTGGACATTTGCCAAAAATGTGTAAGCCGTCGCGGATCTGTGCTTCTTTGAGTTCGCAGAGATAGCGATCTAAGTTTGTAATGAGGTCATCGATGGATTGAATCGAAGATTTTTGAACCAGGTTTTCTTGTTGAACCAAGGCGATGATGCGATCGCGGATCACCGATAATCGGGTTGGATCTAAACTTTGCGCTTCGTAGTATTCATCGATCAGGGCTTCTAGGGTTTGTAGTCCGCCGTAAAGTTCAGCCCGCGTCATGGGGGGCGTGAGATGATCAATAATCACAGCTTGGGCACGGCGTTTGGCTTGAGCGCCTTCCCCCGGATCGTTAACGATAAACGGATAGAGATGAGGAAGGGCTGCGATCGCAACTTCGGGATAGCAATTTTCAGCAAGCGCAAGGCTTTTACCAGGAAGCCATTCCAGGTTTCCGTGTTTGCCGACATGAACGATGGCGTTGGCATTGAAGTGCGATCGCACCCAGTGGTAAAACGCCAAGTAAGTATGCGTTGGTTCTAAATCTGGAGCATGATAATTTAGCGATGGATCACGATCATATCCGCGTGCAGGCTGAATGCCGATAAATACATTTCCTAACTGAATTCCTGCAATGGGAAATTCTTCGTTTTTAATATCTTTCCAGCGATTTAGAATGCCTTGCTGAACTGGCTCAGGTAGCGTTGAAAAATAATATTGATAGTCTTCTGGCGATATATGTTGATGAATTGTTCTCAGATCTTTTCCTTCTAAATCATTTGTGACTCCTTGCGTTAGTCTTCTGATTAGCTCATCTGATGTTTCTGGTATGTCTTCAACGGTATAGCCTGCTTGCTGTAGCGACTTTAAAATTTCTACACAGCTTTGCGGCGTGTCTAACCCAACGCCATTGGCAAGGCGACCATCGCGGGTGGGATAATTTGCCAGAATCAGCGCGATCTTTCGATCAGCAACGGGAGTTTGGCGGAGACGAGTCCAGTTTGCAGCCAAATTTGCCACAAACTCAACGCGATCGCGCACAGGCTTATAGGTCACCACATCGGTTTGCAGATCCGGATGACGAGTTTGCACCGTTTTAAACGAAACGGCTCGGCTGATAATGCGTCCATCCACTTCAGGAAGCGCCACATTCATCGCGATATCTCTCGGTGAAAGCCCCTGCACGCTCGATTGCCACTGCTCAACAGTGCCGCTGCTCAAAATCACTTGCAGCACTGGGACATCTAGCCTCGTCCAAAAATCGGATGGGGAAGATGGAGAAGAGATCGAGAAACTCGTTGTGTTGAGGAGGACGTGAATATTCGATTTGAAGTAGGTTAAAAGCTCGGCTTGAACATCGCGATCGCGCAATGATGAAACAAACACTGGAACAGGGGCTAAACCACAGCTTATTAATGCCTGGCACAATGCATCGATGACATCTACATTTCCAGATAAGTAATGCGCTCGGTAAAACAAAATTCCAGCTTTAGGAAACTCTGACAATAATAGCGGATCGCTTTTCCATTCATAAATCCCAACCTTAGGGACAATACAGGGAGAAACAATTTCGTGATTTTGCTTTAAGCAAGTAGTGGCAAGAAATTTAAGTGCATTTTGAAGATTTTGGCGACCGCCCTCGGTGAAATACCGCCACACTTGATTGACCACAGAAAGCGGCAGCGTCGAATGACTGAGCAAATCTGGATCGGGGCGATCGTCTCCGGGCAAAACAATCAGTGGGGTGTGGGTGCGATCGCAGGTTTCTTTAACCACTTCCAAGCCATATGACCAGTATGCTCGTCCGCCCAACAAGCGCAACACGATCACCTCTGCCTGTTCTAAAACATTTTCAGCATAGGTATCAATAGTTAACTGCTGTTGCAAATTGAGCAGGTTCGCCACTCGTACCGATGGAAAGCCTTCTGGCAGATCAGCAACCGCCGTTGCCAAGGTCTGAATATCGGTATCGGCAGCCGTCAAAATCACGATCGGGGCGGGCGTCTGTTCGATAAATACAACCCCCTCCGTGTCAGGATTCCAACCGCCCGGAATTGCTGCTAAACGATGCATAAAATAATTTGTGATTGGGGAAACGCGATTCATCGATGGGAATAACGGCACGGGTTCAATCCACCGCATGGTGATATCCACCGTAGAGACGCGCCATGGCGCGTCTCTCTGCCGGGCGGTGTGCCAACAACCCGATCATTTTAGGACAAATTGCCGCAACACCATGACCAACCAAAACTCATCGATTCATGTGTTCGTGTAACAATTGTTGTGCCCTAGGTTTATATAACAGATAAAACAATGACTCGATATAACGCAACATATCCTCCCGATTTTCCTGCGACGAATAGTTCCAGAACCCGTAAATTTTAGCCAACGACAACAAGCGATTGGTATGAATTTTCCAAGTATAGGTACTATACACACGCTCAATACTTTGTTGAGAAATTTCATCCCAATAGTTTGGGTTGCGATCGCACTGATCAAGAAACTCTACAACAGCAGTTGCAACCTCTTCGTGATCGGTTGGGTTAATATAAAAGCCATTGAGCCTGTTTTGAATAATTTCTAACGGGCCTCCAAAGCGGGTTGCAAAAGTTGGCAATCCTGTCACCATCGATTCGAGAATCGTTAAACCAAACGCCTCAAACAACGCGGGCTGCACAAAAATTCCCTTGCGATCGCCAATCACCCGATACACTTCTCCGGTGTCACTTTTTGACAGCCGCACCCCAAGCCAGCGAATTTTGCCATGCAAGCGATACTGCTCAATCAATCCATAAAGCTTCTCGATTTCGCTGATTTCTTCATGGTCGGTTGAGTCTTCTGTGCGAAGTTTGCCAGCGATCAAAATCAGATTACAGCGTTTCTGTAGTTCCTCACTTTTGCCGTATGCTTCCACCAGCCCTGTCAGATTTTTAATTCGATCAAGTCGCGCCATTGAAAATAAAGGACGCTTATTTGGATCGTCTAGCTTGCCAAAAATTTGCTCTGAGTCGTCGTCATTAAACAGAAGATTTTCCAAGCGATCGCGCTCATGGTTTAATCGCTCTTGGGTAGCTGTAAACGGAAAAAACACCGCTTGATTGACACCCGGTGGTACAACATTAAATTTTGGGCTAAATAATTCAACACCACTGACAACGTGATATAGCTCTGGCATCGTAAACGATTTATAAGACTCATACTGCCCAATGCTTTCAGAGGTTCCCACAATTTCTTGGTAGGTGCTACTGATCACAAAATTTGCTGCATTCATAGCGATCAGATCGGCTGTAAATTGCAGCGAAAAGTGATAATTATTTTCCAAATCTTGCCAGTAGAGATTACTAAACAGATACTTCGATTTTTCCAGGGCATGAGCAACAATACAATGCGTCACTTTCAGCCGACGAGCTAACAAAAATGCCACCAAATTTCCATCAGAATAATTGCCCACAATCAGATCGGGCGTCCCTTGAAATTCGGCTCGTAGCTCTCGTTCTGCATCAACTGAAAAGGTTTCGAGATAGGGCCAAATTTCAAAGCGAGAAATCCAATTTTGGGTTAGGTTCGGGTTAAATTCCCGAAACGGAACTCGCAAAATCCAGGCATTATGGGTGCCGTAAATTTTCTCTAACCGTTGATTACAAGACGTTCCATCACTATTAGGAATTAACCGGGTCAATACTAATACTTTAGGAGAAACATTCAACACCCCTAACCCAGCCAGATGCAGATCTTCTTGAAGCTGTTTCTCCAAGCTTTTTACTTGATCTAAAACATAAACAATCTGACCACCTGTATCAGGTCTGCCCAACACGCCTTCTTGCCCAAACCAACCATGAATTGAAACTAATACGACCCGAAAAATCATTGGAATGCGCGAAATAAACGCCTCCAACGCTTGGTGATCGGGGGAATCAATTAAGCCATCTAAAATCTCTAGGGTGTCGTGCACTCGCCGCGCAGTGTTACCCCATCCTGGCTCAAATCCAAGATTTTGCAACTCAAAGCGAAAGGTTTCGTAAGCCTCATCAGGGCTGCGATCGCTGACAATTGCCAACGCCTGCTTCACCCGATCTGATAGCTGCTGCTGCGTCTGAATCCGTTCATTGATCAGCAGTTGAGCGCCATCATAGCGATGCAGCCGCAAAAAATTAAACAACAATTCTTGCCACTGATGCGGCGCTTGAAACAATTTACTCGACAGAAATCGGTTTAAAAATTCAACCCCTTTGCCAATATTTTTTGGATCGCGAATCGTGGGTGAATAATCGTAGAACGGCTGAAAATCGATTTCAAAAATATCACCTTCCTGGGGCGTGTAACGATCCACAAAGCGATCGCGCAGATCTAACAAATCTGGAGTGCTGATCGGTGCGATCGCTAGATCGTCTGACAGTCGATAGGCTTCTTGTTGGGCAATGCGCGGGCGAATAATTAAACACAAACTCTCATCGTCAAGAATGATTTCTTGAGTAAAGTAAATCAGTTTGCTGAAATGAGAAGATGTATAAAATTGCTGTGACTTTTTGTTACTTTGGCAATAGTTATCAAACGCATGCACAATTTCATTTCTTAGAAAATACCGCTTGTCCAAGGCTCGCAGAAGGCTGGTAAAGGCTCGCAGATCCGTTTTTTCATCGCTGTTGAGAACCGTTTGAATTAGCTCCGACATTGTGACTCCTTATTCAGTAATTTGACTAGAGTGTAAAAGATTTGTGTGATGAAAGTTATCAGTATTGCCTTCAAATTTCAAGCGTTAATATTGTCCAGCCGAGCGAAAATTTTTGGTCAGGGGCTGAGTTTCATGCTCTATTCTTAATCTAAACATTTCAGATCAATGTAGACCTTTGGTGTAGACCTTTTGCGGATCTAAACCGTATGGCACAAAACATCATCCTTCTCATCAAGCAGAGGGCGTTCCTGCTTTATCCGCCGCTCCCCTTGCAATGCGTCGCACGAATCAATATGATTTAGTCCGTTAAAGCCCTTGTTCTGGCATGACTTCTGACACCTCCTCTATTTCTACTCCGTCTGATCCTCCGGAGGCGTCTTCTACGTCTTCAGAGCCGCCGATGGATCTCTCCTTACCTTCATCTAGTCCATCAGAGCCGACCTCTGATGCGCGACCCAACCTCATCGATATTCCGGAAAATTTACAAGTTCGCCTCAAACCCGAAGGCGACAAGCTGCTGTTGATTTTGCCGCCCGATGCAGAGCAGACCAAATCGCCCATCGGCTTTTCGTGGAACGAGGTTTGGCAGCAGTTTAAGCAGCAGTTGAGTGCCCGTGAACGGTTTTGGCAACCCAATAGCGCCGTCTATTTGATGGTGGGCGATCGCTTGCTTGACAACCGCCAACTCCAAGCGATCGCAGACGAACTCTCAGACCTGCAACTCCAACTTCGCTGGGTGTACACGAGCCGTCGTCAAACCGCCGTCGTTGCGGCAACGGCTGGATACTCGGTTGAGCAACAAACCGCCGCCGCGCCGATCGCCAAACCTACCACCGCGGCTCCCAGCATGGAAGAGCCGCTTTATGTGCAAATGACGCTGCGATCGGGAACAGAAATCCGCCATAACGGCACCGTCGTCGTGTTGGGCGATCTCAATCCTGGCAGTTCTGTGATTGCGGCAGGCGATATTTTGGTCTGGGGGCGGCTGCGCGGCGTTGCTCATGCAGGATGCAAAGGCGATAGTCGCTGTCTAATCTTGGCGCTGCAACTTGAACCTACTCAAATTCGGATCGCCGATTTTGTTGCCCGCGCCCCCGAAACTCCGCCCGCGCACTATCATCCAGAAGTTGCCTATGTCTCTCCGAAACGCACAATTCGGATTGCCAGAGCTAGCGATTTTCAGCGCCCAGAGTGGGAAAATCAAGCGTAAAAATCCGCCCATCGGAGACGGGGCGCAGATCAAACTTTATAAAGCAAATTGACAATTTCGGTTTGACAATTTTGTTGATTTCTCACCCTTCATTTTCTGCTACTCTTAGCGAAACGTTCACCTCCTACTAGTGAAGCGGTGCATTTCCGTTTATTCTAGAAAACCTGTGGACGTAGGGTTCCGTCAACGCTTATTTTTCAAAGGCGGATAAGGTCAATGGCTCGCATTATCGTCATTACGTCAGGCAAAGGTGGAGTCGGCAAAACCACCACCACGGCAAATTTGGGCATGGCATTAGCCAAGCGGCGGCGCAAAGTCGTGGTGGTGGATGCCGATTTTGGGCTGAGAAATCTCGATCTGCTCTTGGGGCTAGAAAACCGGGTGGTCTACACGGCGGTGGAAGTTCTCGCGGGGCAGTGCCGCCTGGAGCAAGCGCTGGTTAAAGATAAGCGGTTTAATAATTTGGCATTGCTTCCTGCGGCCCAAAATCGTACCAAAGAAGCGGTCACGCCCGATCAAATGAAGCAGTTGGTCAATGCTCTGGCGCGAGTCTATGAGTATATTTTGATCGACTGCCCCGCAGGGATTGAGATGGGCTTTCAAAATGCGATCGCAGCCGCCAAAGAAGCCGTGATCGTCACCACACCAGAGATTTCGGCAGTTCGAGACGCCGATCGGGTGATCGGGCTGTTGGAAGCCAACAACGTCAAGCAAATTCAGTTGCTGATTAACCGCATCAAGCCAGCAATGGTACAAGCAAACGATATGATGTCGGTGGCAGATGTCCAAGAGATTCTAGCTGTAAAACTGCTGGGTGTCATTCCTGATGATGAGAAAGTGATCGTTTCAACAAACAAAGGTGAACCACTTGTCTTATCGGAAACGCCATCGCAAGCAGGAACGGCATTTGATAATGTGGTGCGTCGCTTAGAAGGCGAACCTGTGCCCTTTATGGATCTCACCGTTCGGGATGAAGGTCTCTTGTCTCGCTTACGTCGTATTTTGTCTAACCGAGCCTAAGTGCTGAGCATCAAACCTGCTGCAAACCGATCATTCAGCCTTAGCGTAAATCATCACTATCTACCCGCTTTCTCTTTCTACCCACCATGCTCATCGAACTTCTAGAACGGCTTTTCCCCCGACCGGCTGACAATAGCCGAAACGATGTCAAACGTCGTCTTCAGCTTGTGTTGGCGCACGATCGCACCGATCTCCCTCCCAACTTGCTTGAGGATATGCGAAAGGAAATTCTAGAGGTTGTTTTGCGCTACGTCGAGCTTGACGATACGGGTACAGAATTTTCGTTGGAAAGTTCCAACCGCACCACGGCGCTGATCGCAAATTTGCCGATTCGCCGGGTGCGCCCCCGGAACGAAACAGAACCCGAAAAGTCTCCCGTTGCTCCTGATCTAACCCTTTCTGATGACCCTGCCGCCCCAGACTCTATCCCCGCGCCCGATTCTAACTAAACCACTGATGAAACGGATTACGGGCAGCACTAAACTTTTAGGGGTGATTGGGCAGCCGATCGAGCATTCCCTGTCTCCGATCTTGCACAACGCTGCATTAACGGAGATGGAATTAGATTATGTCTATCTTCCATTTGCCATCGCGCCGGGCGATTTAGACGCCGCGATCGCAGGATTTCGCGCGATCGATCTGCAAGGCTTTAGCGTCACGATTCCTCATAAACAAGCCATCCTCTCCCACCTCACAGGCATTACCGACGTTGCAGCAGCGATCGGCGCGGTAAACACCGTCTGGAAAACTGAAGCAGGTTGGCATGGCACCAATACCGATGTGATCGGGTTCCTCGCTCCCTTGCAAGCGTTGCAGACCGAGTGGGGTTCAACCTGTGCGATCGTGCTGGGTAATGGCGGAGCCGCAAGAGCCGTGGTCGCGGGATGTGCCCAGTTGGGATGCGCGGAAATTCAGGTGGTCGGGCGAAACCCTGACAAGCTGACTCAGTTTTTGCAAAGCTGGCACGGTTCTTCCTTGGCTCCCTCCCTGCAAACCTATCCGTGGGATGCCTTGCCAACCCTGCTGTCTCGCGCCGACCTGGTTGTAAATACAACGCCAATCGGCATGTCGCCCCAGGTTGAACGATCGCCGCTGACCCCGATGGAAATTCAGCAGTTGAAAAACGGCGCGATCGCCTATGACTTGATCTACGTTCCAAATCCGACCTTATTTCTGCAACACGCGCGATCGCAGGGCTGCATCACGATCGACGGGTTGGAAATGTTGATTGGGCAAGGAGCCGCCGCCCTCGAAATTTGGACTGGGCGCGCGGTTCCCATCAATACCATGCGCCAAGCAGTACGCCAGCACCTGGGTATGACAGGCTAACGACCGACATTCTCGATCGGGTTTCTTGTCGCCCAACCGCCGAGGGCGAGGATCTAGCCGTGCCTTCGCGAGGGGAAGCGAAAGCGCTAGACTTGAGATTGAAAGTGAGGGTCAACCCTTAAGGTATAACTAGTTAGGTCTAGATTTTTAGGTCTAGATTTCTAGACCCTGCAATTTTCCTAATTCAGTGCGAGCGACAGAATCGACCATGCAGCCAGCTATCACCGTCGGAACTATTCTACAAAACCGCTACCGTGTTCTCAGCACTTTGGGGCATGGGGGCTTTGGTCGAACCTATTTGGCAGAAGATCAGGGACGGTTTAACGAACTGTGTGCGCTTAAAGAACTGACGCCGCCGCAAGATAATCCTTACGCACTCAACAAATCTAAAGAACTGTTTCAGCGCGAGGCACAAATTCTTTATCAGATTGAGCATCCTCAAATTCCGCAGTTTCGAGCCACTTTCGAGGAAGATCAGCGCTTGTTTCTAGTCCAAGATTATGTCGAAGGCAAGACCTACCGGACGCTGCTCGATGAGCGCAAAAATCAGGGATTTGTCTTCTCTGAAAATGAAGTTACGCAAATGGTAAAGCAAGTTTTGCCGGTTTTGGCATACCTTCACGGCAAGGGCATTATTCACCGAGACATTGCGCCCGATAATATTATGTTGCGCGATCGCGACCAACTGCCGGTGCTGATTGACTTTGGTGTGGTCAAAGAAATTGCCACCCGCATTCAAGGACCTGAAACGTTTAAGCAGCAAACCACTGTCGGCAAGTTTGGCTACGCGCCCACCGAGCAAATGCAGACCGGGCGAGCCTACCCCAACAGCGACCTCTATGCCCTGGCGGTGACTGCCATCGTCCTCCTCACCGGGCGCGAGCCTCAAGAACTGTTTGACGAAAACACCATGACGTGGAAGTGGCAGCGCTACGTCAATGCCAATCCGGTCTTTGCTCAAGTCTTAAATCGCATGTTGAGCTATCGGGTGGGCGATCGCTTCCAATCTGCTAACGAAGTGATGCAAATGTTCCAAACGTCCGGAACGCCTGCTCCCTATCCGCCCTCTGTGGCATCGCCTCCCTCTGTGGCACCGCCGCCCTCTGCGGTTCGCCCCGCTTCACCAGATTTGTCCCAGATGGCAACTCAAGCGATCGGACGCCGTTCGACCCCAACCACCACCTCGACTAACGTTGAGAACCGGGCACAATCCACGATTCCAACCCGCAGTTCGCTGTGGGATGATCCATGGGCAGTGTTAGCGATCGGCACCGGATTGGTGCTCCTCGTTGGGCTGGGCGCATGGACGATTACGCGCGGCATTCTCACCGTCAATCAGCCCTCTCCTAGCCCCACAGTCACCGTTTCCCCAAGTCCAACGACACCGCGCCCAAGCCCAACAACGCCCAGCCCCTCGCCCTCGCCTACCGAACCTGTTTCGTTTAGCCAAACGCTAGATTTGTTGAGTGGCAGCGCGGCGCGAGATGGCACATTGCAATCCAATCAGACGCTAAACTTGATTGTGCCAGCCCAGGAAGGACAAGAACTGAGCGCGGTGGTGCAAGGAGAAGAAGTCTTGCTGACGGTGTTGGCACCCGACCAAAAGCCCGTGGATGCCCAAGCCGAACGCACGTCGCGGTGGGCAGGAATCCTTCCTTATACCGGGAATTATGTGGTGCAGTTGAAACCCGTCAAAGGCTTGCAAAGAGGGACATACAAGCTCAACGTCGATCTGGTTTCGCCGCCGCCGCCATCTCCCAGCCCGTCTCCTAGTCCGTCTCCTTCGCCAACCGTTAGCCCCGTCGTCCAGACCGATCGCCTCAATTTTCCCCCTGGTCAAAACGGGACGCAGGTCACTGGCAAAGCAGGACCAGCCCTGATTCAGCGCTATATTCTCAACGCGAAAGAAGCACAGTTTGCCACGGTGAGGATTAGCCAGGGCGCAACGCTGGTGATTCGCTACCCTGATGGGCGCGTGGAAGACACTGGCAGCGCAGTTTGGCAACAAACCTTGAACTCGTCGGGGGACTACCAAATCGATGTTATAGCAAGTCAAGATACCAACTTTACCCTAGACGTGAATGTTCAGTAAACCGATGAACGCGCTTCTGATTGCCGGAACTGATACGGATGTGGGCAAAACGGTTTTAACCTCTGCCTTGGCAGCCTATTGGCAAACTTACTGTGCATCGCAGACGCTGGGAATTATGAAGCCTTTTCAAACTGGAGTGGGCGATCGCGAACACTATTTAAGCCTGTTTGACTTGGATCAACCCCTCGATGAACTCAACCCCGTTTATTTTGAAGCGCCCCTCGCCTTGCCCGTGGCAGCGGAGCGAGAAGGCAACCGGGTAAAGCCAGAAATTGCGTGGCAAGCCTTTGAAGTGCTGCGGCAACGGCGAGATTTTGTCTTGGTAGAAGCACTGGGCGGCTTAGGATCGCCGATCACGCACACCACAACGGTGGCAGATTTGGCGTGGGATTGGCATCTGCCGGTTGTGTTAGTGGTTCCGGTGAGGTTGGGCGCGATCGCTCAAGCGGTAGCAAATGTGGCGTTGGCGCGGCAGTCGCGCTTGCATCTCAAAGGGATTGTGCTAAATTGCGTTCAGCCTTGCTCAGAAGGCGAGGTAGAACAGTGGGCATCGGCATCGCTCATCCAGTCCTTGACTGATGTTCCAGTGGTGGGGCTGATTCCTCACTTAGCGAGGGATGGCGGTTTTTCTGGCGGTTTACTCAGGAGCGATCGCGCTAAGCTGACTCAGATTGCCTCTAACTTAGAATTAGAACGGCTCATCCCAGTCCTGTATGAGTCGCTGTAGCAGAAAATCACGGTAGTAGAAAACCACGGTAGTAAAAAATCACGATAGCAAAGCTGCCCTTATGAAGCCTGCCCTGAGCCAACTTGGAGTCGAAATGTCCCGTCTATCTGGGGTGCGGGCGATCATGAAAGATATCATCGAAACCTTGAGATCCGGGGAAGGACAGAATTTTATTAACCTCAGTGCTGGCAATCCGGTAATTTTGCCAGAGGTTGAGCAACTTTGGCGCGACTGCACGGGTGATCTGTTAGCCAGTGCCGAATATAGCGAAGTGGTCTGTCGCTATGGCGCAAGTCAAGGCTATCAGCCGCTCATTGATGCAGTAGTACAGGATTTTAATCGGCGCTACGGGCTAAGGTTGACAGAGCGCAACATTTTGGTCACGCCGGGGAGCCAAAGTCTTTACTTTCTCGCGGCAAATGCCTTTGGGGGCTATACGTCAGACGGCAATTTGCGTAAAATCGTTTTGCCCTTGAGTCCAGACTACACCGGCTATGGAGGCGTAACCTTGACTCCTGAAGCGCTGGTCGCCTACAAACCAGAATTAGATATTGACTACGCTTCGCATCGCTTTAAGTATCGTCCTGATTTTAGTTTGGTGAACATTGATGAGACCACCGGATGTGTCATCTTTTCCCGTCCTTGCAATCCAACGGGCAACGTGCTTACAGATGATGAAGTCAGTAAACTTACAACGTTAGCTGCAAAGTATGATGTTCCAGTGCTAATTGATTCTGCCTACGCGCCGCCTTATCCATCGCTTAACTTTACAGATATGACTCCGACGTTTGGAGACAATGTGCTGCACTGTATGAGCCTATCGAAAGCGGGATTGCCTGGAGAACGCATTGGCATTGCGATCGGGGCTGCAAGTATTATCGAGATTTTGGAAGCGTTTCAAACAAATTTGTGCATTCATTCACCGAGGTATGGGCAAGCGATCGCGGCTCGGGCGATCCGATCTGGGGCATTGGGTGCGATCTCGCTCGATGTCATCCGACCGTTTTATCAGCAGAAGATCGCCGTGGTTGAAGAAACCCTCAGCCGATTTATGCCAATGGATCTTCCCTGGTTTTTGCATCGCGGCGAAGGGGCTATTTTTGCGTGGCTGTGGCTCAACGATCTGCCGATCGCAGATTGGGAATTTTATCAGGCGCTGAAAAAAGTTGGTGTCATTGTTGTTCCGGGCAGCACGTTCTTTCCTGGGCTGCATGAAGCATGGGAACACAAACGGCAGTGTCTGCGAATTAGCCTCACGGGAACGGATGAGGAATTGCAGACGGCAATGCAGCGCTTAGCTCAGGTCTACACCGAAACGATGAACGGCAACGGATAAACGCTAGGCTAGAAGAGGGATTGCCCCTAATCCTGAGCGAAGAGCCAATCCCGCTCTTACTCTGTTCCGTCGGCAGAGCAGGAGTGAGGGCAGGTCGAAGTCATTCAGCCAAAAACACGATCGTTCTACCTTTAACTTATGCAAGTTCAATTTCGAGAGTTTGATGCGTTTAACATCTGGATGTGGATTGAGTTTGTCACAGTTCCGTCTGAAATGGAGAAACAGTACGTTGAAGAGCTATTTAGCTCTTGGTTTTTTCTGGGCAAACTGGGCGGCTTCAATGCTGAAAATTTGCAGGTGCAAGACACTGGGCTTGATCTAAGCTACATGCTCTACGACGAAGATACGGCCGAAGATGCAATGATGTCAGTCATGCACAACATGGGCGATTTTGAGTATGAGGGCAACTGGGCAAGATGCTGGTTTGACTTGGGCACAAGCGATGCGATCGCGCTAGATGTGTTGATTAATTCGCTCAAGCAACTCAGCAAAGATTTCGTCACGATCGAGCAAATTATCGTTGGCGGCGAAAACGAAGATTGGCGGGTTCCGGGCAGCAGCAATCCAGATTTTGTGACGGATAATCAACTCAATTAGGCGCGGTGTTGGGCACAGCAAAACTCTCCTTGAATCGCGATTTTTTGAACCATAAACTGTTGAATCATAGATTAATTATTGAATTATAAATTAATTGTTGAATCATAAATTATAGTGTTTGAACCGATCGGATTCTGGTGAATTTATGAAGACAAAAACAATTCGGGTGATCGTGTTGGGTTTGATTGTCCATCACGATCGGCTGTTCTTATCAGAAGGCTTCGATGCCGTAAAACAGGAAACCTTCTACCGTGCCTTGGGTGGCGGTGTGGAATTTGGTGAAACCTGCCAAGCCGCTCTCCAGCGAGAATTTCAAGAAGAACTTCAGGCAGAATTAACCAACATTCGATATTTAGCCTGTCTCGAAAACCTGTTTACGTTCATGGGTGAGCCTGGGCACGAATTGGTTCAGCTTTATCAATGCGATTTTGTGGATTCTTATTTCTATCAAAATCAGCCATTTACGTTTATCGAAGGAGACAATCAGTGCCTCGCTCGCTGGGTTGACATTGATCAACTCAAATCTAATGCCCTTCGCTTAGTGCCCGAAGATTGCCTCGCATATCTGCTCTAAGGATGACGCTTGAGCAACACGTAAATGGCATCCATCATCTCGTCCGGCGGGCAGGGCTTTGTGACGTAGGCATCTGCGCCCTGTTTAATTCCCCAATAGCGATCGAACTCTTCCGCCTTGACAGAACACATCATCACCGGAATCTGGTTTGTTTTTGGATCACTCTTAATCCAGCGACACAACTCATAGCCATTCATCCGAGGCATGATGATATCTGTGATGACTAGATCGGGGGGATGGGTTTCGATCTGTGCGATCGCATCTACTCCATCCGCCGCAACCGTAACTTCAAAACCAATTTGGCGCAGTTGGTCGGAAATCATCTCCCGCACCATTTTGCTATCATCGACAATCAACACTGAGTTCATAGATGCCTCGCAGTCCTAGACCGATCCTGGTTCATTTAGATACACAATTCATTTAGGTATACAGAGGCTAGGCGGCTTTATCCGGTCGTTGTTTAGGAGGCGTAAAGACTTTGGCTATTTTTGTGAAGGCTGGTTGTGAAGACTGAGGTAATTTCCTTGCAAACTCGGCTTAGCGTCCTAACAATTTCACCAACCCAATGCCACTAAAATAAAGCACCAAAATAGCCCCACCCAGTAAACTTTGCGTTAATGGATCGGTCGAAGGAGTGATGACTGCGCCCACCACAGCCGCGCCTAACAAAACATACTTCCAGGCGGCTAACATTTGCTTTGAGGAAAAGATGCCCAAAAAGCCAAGCAACGCCTGAACCACTGGAACCTGAAACGTGAGTCCGGTTCCAAACATCAACAGTAAAATGAATTCAAAATAACGATCGATCGACCAAGCTTGGTCAACAACATCTGCACCATAAGCGATAAAAAAGTTTAACGCTGCTGGAATCAGTGCGATGTATGAAAACGCCAAGCCTACTAGAAACAGAACGCTAGAGCCTAAGATAACAGGCGCTAGAAAGCGTTTTTCTTTGCGCGTCAGCCCTGGTGTGATAAAGGCAATGATTTGATACAAAATAAACGGCGCAGCCAAAATTAAACCGCTATAGCCTGCAACCTTGATGGAGACGAAAAAATATTCTCCGGGTGCAAGCTGAAGAAACTTAATGCCCTGGGCAGGAACTTCGAGGAACAGCACGATTGGTTTAACAAAGCTAAAGCAGCCAATAATGCACACCGCGATCGCAAGTAGAGAATAGAAAATGCGCTGCCGCAATTCTTCTAAATGGTCAAACAGCGACATTTCCACGTCATTGATTTGATCCTCGATCGGCTCGTCTGAGATCGCGTCTGTGGCAGGGCGATCCAATTCCTGCGGTCTATCTGGCGCAAGGTCGGGCGTTGGCGTTGTCTCTAGCTCGGAGGGTACGGTCATAGTCAACCAATCTTATCCAGAGGGCTGTTCTTATTGTATCGGGGACGGTCTTTTAGCGGCGGTTGTCCGATCGCAAATCAGACCCTCAAACAACCAGGAAACTCAGAATCTCGAAGCACAATTCGATTTGCAATATTTAATTTATTCCGGATAATTTTCTAACATCGAGAACAATGGAGTGGTAGATGCACCCTGATTATTAACCCTGGCTTCGGCTAGGGTTTTACTTTTTAAATCGGCTGCTGGCGTCACAATCCAGTTCACTTTCCCTAACTAGAGAACAAGCCAAAAAGGTGCGATCGCACCCCATCCAGTACGCACGACCTCGGCAAAGCTGAGTAATTTCTCAGAGTTTATTCCTATCAAGCGCTTACTTCTGACCCAGATTTAGAGAGCGTCTCGGTCGCCAGTGCTTGTTTCGCTAACCGCCGCTTGCGGGCATAAAGCTGAATAAATGCCGCCATAGCAATCACCATTGCGAAGATGCCCCACGCTGTGGCACTCGTCGGCAGAGTATTTTTAAACACTGCCAACATCACAACAACCACGAAAAACACCGTGGGAAATTCGTTAAACCACCGAAACTGCTGCCCGGTCATCTTGCATCTGTCTTGGGCAAACTGTTTCATGATCCGCGCACAAGCGTGATGGTAAACCAGCAGCAGGGCAACGCAGGCAAGCTTAATCTGAAGCCACGGCTGCTTTAGCACCTCTGGCTCGGTAGACACCAGCCCACCTGCCATCACCAGCGTCAAAATCATCGCAGGCGTCATGATGATGCTGTAGAGGCGTTTTTCCATAATTTGGTACTGGTTTTTCAGAATGCTGCGAGCAGGTTCGGGTTGCTCATGGGCTTCGGCATGGTAGACAAACAGCCGAGGCAGATAAAACATGCCAGCAAACCAGCAGACAATGCCAACAATATGAAACGCCTTGAACCAAAGGTAAGCCATAGAAGATGGGTGAGGTGTAAAGGTCGAGTCTGTTGCGATCGCACTACTGTGATCGCGCTTTCTCTATTTTCGGACAAAGCTCGGCAAAGTTGGTTATCGTTTGTAATTTGTAGTGTAATTTCTAGTGAACAGGCGTAATTTTTAGCAAAAATGGGTCAGGCAGACCGTTTAATAAGCAGACCGTTTAATGAATAGTGCGCCAAGATCCGTGCGACTCTGGCTTAGCGATCGCGGCGCGAGAATTTTTCCCCTCTCCCTGGGAAGCGGTCTAGGGTGAGAGCGGTTTGGAGGCTAGATCAAATATTGCCAGGTTAGTAGCTGCCTTCTGATGGCATGGCGAACGGCACAATAGCCTGTGGAAAACATTAAAATAATAGACTGCCCTTCAGCAATCTGGCAGATGAAGCGCGTGCATCTTTCCCAATCGGCTAAAAGCTACCATTTGTAATGATTTCAGCCTATTGATGTGATTTTTTGAGGATGGTTTTGCAATCGCTATGCCGCTTAATAGTGCCGCCAAAAGAAAAACTTGTCAAGGTTTAAACTAATGTTTAAAGGCGCGATCGCTAGATGCTTTTTACGGAGGCAGTGACGCAAGAATCAGCATTTGAACCTAATCTTCATCATAAAAATCTATATTTTTTTCGATAATAAGCACTGCGTAAAAAGGTTTTCCACAAGATCTCTAAATTTCAAGACTTTCACCTTGCTGCTTGTGGAAAACTCAATTTTTCTGTGGAAAAACCGCGAAAACGTGGCGTAGGATTTCAGCCTAGAACCTGATCACTTTGGCAAAATTATAGGCTTCGCAAGGCAGTCTTTGAATTTAACTCGCGCCCATGCAGCGTTTGCTAGGCAGAATCGGTCTTCTATCGTATCCCAAAATCGCACAACTATTCTACTGATGACGCGTCTTTTCGGCGATTCTCATTTTGAGCTATTAACTGCTGGGGTCGCTTGATTTGCCAAACAAACTGCCCAACAACGTTTGAATACCCAACCCAAACAGCCCAAGAGATGCAAGGCTTGTCACTCCCGTTGCCAGCGCCATGATTCCAACTACCAAAGTGCGGACAGCGATCGTAATATTTACTACGGTAATGTTGGTTGAGTGAATCGGTTTCGAGGCAAACGATAGCGCGATCGCATTCATCAGACTATAAGCGCCAAACGCGATCGCGGCGGCAATCAATGCCCCAATCAAGCAGCGCGCTGGGCTGGGCATCGTGGAAATGGGGGGAGGTGTGTCAGCCATATATCCAGTAAAAGAATGTTAACAAACTAAAGCAGACCCGTAGATGATCAACGTTGACAAACCACTACCTGCTGGCTAACCGAACGCCAGATTGACAAAATTTAGTCACCCAAAAATCGAGGTCAGGATCGGGGAGCGCGCGTCTCATCTGCGCTTTCACCTGTTCTGCTTGCGCCAGCGACTCAACCAAGGCAAACACCGTCGAGCCTGACCCCGACATCATCGTACCGAGAATCTCTAGCGTTTGAAACTCGTCACGCAATTGCTGCACTTTAGGATATTCCGGCAGCACGACTCGTTCTAAATCGTTGTGGAGGTGGCTAACAATTTGCTGGGTGTCGTGGTGCGCGATCGCGCTTAGCATTCCTCCCGCTTTTTGCTTGCAAGCGTCCCATGCTGCGGGCGTGGTGGGGTAGGTATCGCCAAAGTTCTGTCGATAGGTTTTGTAGGCCCAAGGGGTGGAAATAGGCAGATCGCGATACTTTGCTAGCACGACATGCAGATCGGTGAGATCGGGCAACGGATCAAGTTTTTCGCCGCGACACGTTGCTAAGGCAGTGCCACCACTAATGCAAAACGGAATGTCAGACCCTAGCATCGCTGCAAAATCTTGTAGTTCTCCTTGGGTCAGCCCAAGATGCCACATTAGGTTGATCCCCACAAGCACCGCCGCCGCGTCGGTTGAGCCGCCTGCCAATCCGGCTCCTACGGGGATGCGCTTTTGCAGATCAATGTCAATTCCACCAAATCTAGCATGATAGTCGGGAAACTGGCGCACCATCAGATCGGCAGCGCGGTAGGCCAGATTTGTCGGATCAGCCGGGACGTTGGGATCATCGCATGCCACTCGAATGTCGTCGGTTGAGCGCGATCGCAAGGTGACAACATCAGCCAAATCAATACTCTGGAGCACCATGACAAGTTCATGAAACCCATCGGGGCGGTTTCCTAAAATTTGCAGGTAAAGATTAATTTTTGCGGGAGCGATGAGGCAGTAAGAACGCATGAAACTCTCTACACATTTGATTCACTCATCATAAATCAAGTTATGTCTTGCACTTCTTCGCCGCCACCTCAAGGAGTTTTGGGCTTTTATGACGACCCCTCAGCCCTGCTATCTCAAAATACAAAGGTTAGCGATGAGGAGAGCCACAATCATCTCAAGGGCTACCGAGTGAGTAGTTGCTTCCACAGGCTGTTAACCCCCGGCTTGCTTACCAAATCTTTTGCGGCATCTTCTTTTGCAATATCTAGCGCCAGCGTTGCTTTCACAACGACAAGGCTTGGCGGCGACCCAAACGGTGCAGATTAATTTGGGTAGTGGCTTCTTCGAGGAGGAGCGTTCTCACCGCGTTGGTGTAAACATTAGCTTGATAGACTTTGCCGTTGGTGACATCTAACCCAGTCAGCCAGCCGCTTTTAGGATGATAAGCCCCCGTGTCAATGCCAAGCCAGCCCTGTCCCTGGGCGATCGCACCCGGTATCACGCCCGGAAAGGTAAATGTGATGGTGTGTCCGGTGATGATCAGTTTGTTATGAAAGTAGGGCTGAGCGATCGCATGAAATTCATCTCGAATCCAGCAAAACTCTTGGTGGCTTTGATGGCAGAGAGGCAAGTCTGGATGCACACCCGCATGAACCAGCCAAATATCACCTAGATCTAGATGAGTCGGTAAGGTGCGAATCCACTCAATGTGTTCTTGTAAAAGGCTCGTATCGCTGTAGCTTGCGATCGTAGAACGCCCACCACTTTGTAACCAGGCTTGAAGCGCAGGGGTAAACACTTGCCCATTGGGAAAGGCATCAAGCAGCAGATACTCGTGATTGCCCATCAACGACTGATAGGGACTGTTTTTAACAAACTCTACCACCTGAGCGCTCTGCGGGCCGCGATCGATCAAGTCACCCAGACAATAAACCTGATCGTCTGCGTCGGGTGCGATCGCATCAAGCAAGGACATCAACCCCTCGTAGTGCCCATGTATATCACCAATTACAATACGACGGGGGACAGAATGGCTCATGCGATCGTGGGTCTCCAAAACTCGAAACAGAGGCTTTTATGCTACACCGCCCCCTGCATCTTGAGATACAACATTGGGCTGGTATTTGCAACAATTATGCCCTTTGTACCTTGAGAACACGCAAATGACATGGGAGAATTCACCAGATCTCGGTGATAACTTCATCTACCTAAAGCCCGTAGAAACTGTTGTAACCCAGCAAACAAATTTGGCTTCGGCATTTGATCCCCTAGCACCGAGGCGAAAATCTGATCGAGCCGTTCAGCATCGGGTCGGTCGTCTTCTTCGGCAATGAGGTGATAGACTCCATCGGTGGCATACCATACCTGCCACGGAGACGGATAGCAGCGCAGGAGTGCAGACGTATCATCCAAAGGACGGAGGTAATAGCACGGCTCGATGGTCTCTAAAAAGCGCTGTCGAAGCTGCCGCCCTGCGTAGCCGATGCCCACGATCGCAACATCTTCGAGGCGGGGATTAAGCAAAATGATCGGGCAATCGCCTGCGACTTCACAGATTTGCTCAACTGGATTCACTTCGACCGCACTCGGCGCGACAAAAATCAGCAGCCGATCGTCTGGACTCACTTGGGCTTCGGCAGGAGTGGTTTGCCGCGATCCAGCGACATCTAGACTGCCGATCTGAAAGGGCACGTCGCCCCAATCTCGCTTGGCAAGGGCGGCTGTTCCGGCATCAGTAAAGAAGACTTTTAGCCCCGCTCCCCACTCGTGAAACGACGTTAGAAAGGTTTCAGCTATGGGCATCGGTTTGAGTTCGGGGAAGGCAAGCTCGACCTGTAAGCGGGTGTAGCCTGCCTTGAGGGCAGCTTGGGTGGCAGTTTGTGCTTGTGCGATCGCATCATCTAACGTGATTGGCAGTTCAGACATGGTAGAAGAAGTTTAAACGGCAACCGGAGCGAGAGATCCTGAGAAAAGAGTGTGGCAGTCTTACGATCCTAGCGCTCATTGGCATCAAGACCGCCCAGCATCTCATACAAACTCACCAATGCCGCGTTATCGAGTCCGCCTTTCCCCTGGGCAATCAGGGCATTCATCAGGCTCGTCACTTGGCTGCTGCCCAACAGCGGAAGATTGACATCGCGCCCTGTTTGCAAAACGATGTTCATATCTTTGCGATGCAGATCGAGCGTGAATCCAGGGTTAAACTTGCCTTCTAACATGCGCTTGCCGTGCACCTCTAACACCCGGCTTTGGGCAAAACCGCCTAACAACGCCTCTCGAACCTTCGCCCCATCCACTCCCGACTTTTTCGCCAAGGTGAGCGCCTCGGCAACCGCCTGAACGGTGAGCGCTACCACAATTTGGTTACAGGCTTTGGTCACCTGCCCGGCTCCGGCGACCCCGATGTGAACAATATTGCTGCCCATCGCTTGCAAAATTGGCAAGGCACGCTGAAACGCCGCATCGTCGCCGCCTACCATGATCGACAGTGTGCCTTGTTGCGCCCCAATTTCTCCGCCCGAAACCGGCGCATCCAACGCTTGGATTCCATTTTCGCTTAGGGTGTCGTAGAGTTTTCTAGCAGTCGTAGGCGCGATCGTAGACATATCGATCACCATCATGCCGGCGCGTGCCCCCTCGATCACGCCATCATCGCCCAACACAACCGCTTCGACATCCGCAGAGTCGGGCAGGCAGGTGATCACAACATCGGCGTGTTGCGCTACCTGTTTGGGCGAAGAGAGTGCGATCGCACCTTCTGAAACCAACGCTGCGATCGCGCCGGGGCTGCGATTAAACACCACTACGGAATGCCCCGCCCTGAGCAAATTTTGGGTCATGGGTTTGCCCATGATGCCGAGACCAATGAAGCCAATGCGTTCCATAAATAAGCTCTATAAAAAATTAAGTAGACGTGCTAAGCCGTTGGTAAACGGTAGCCAGAGCCATTTCATCCCCAACATTACCGGGAAATAAGACAACGGGCAGATCGGGAAATTGAGGGTGATCAGCAGGCGTTTTGACCATGGACACTCCGGCAAGCACTTGTCCTAAAAGTTTGGCGGTTCTCAGCGCTAGCCCTTGACTTAGCGTGTCGTTGGAGGTAATGCCCCCTTTGCTAATCAGAAAGCCGATGTCAGTTGGAAGCTGGCGCAGACTATCCATGAGGAGCGTAGAGACGGCTTCGCCAAACGCTAAGCGAGTTTGCACATCGCTAAAGGTGAGTTCTTGGCGGCTGGTGAAAATGATGGGCGTTTTTCCAGACTCGTGAATTTGACAAGCGCGCTGAGTGGCATCGGCAAGCAAGGCATCGTGGGGATCGCTAGAGAGATCTAGCAGCCGAGACACCTCAATTTCAACCCCCACCGTTCCAGGGGCTTCTAACAATTTAGAGAGTTGCTCAGTCGTTTTTTTGACATGAGAACCGATGATCACCGCGCCGGGCTTGCCGCCTCGAACGTACTGCGCCATGGCTTCTGGGGCGATCGGCTGAGCGCCCAAGTGTGCCAGCGATGTGAGCAAGCTTGCCGCACTGCGAAATAAAAATCGTTTTCCTTGAGATGCGGTTGCCAAAATATCGGTGGCGAAGCGATCGAGATCCGCTTGGGTCTCGGCATCAACGACACAGCATTGATTATTGCGGAGATGGACTAAGCGATCTTGCACGCCCGATCGCAGGTCGGCTAGCCGCAACCGCTCGACGTGATCCGCCCGGATTTTACCGCCGGTTTTTTCCTCAACGTAATCTGGCATATAGCTGGTGCTGTAACCAAACACCGAATCTCGTGCAAACTCGGTTTGGTGAACCGGCGTATCGACTCCGTTTACCTTTAAATAATGCACACTCTCGCGGGTGGTGCGTCCGCCTTCAAAAAAGGCAGGAACTAAAAAATGAGCATCAAATCCGCCCAGTTCTTCAGCAATCACATCGGTTTCGATAGGATAGTGCCCCCGCAGCGTTGAATCCGAGCGGCTGACCACGAGAAAATCCTGAATTTTTTCTAGCGCGATCGCGGCTTTAAGATTCTGGCACACCTCTCGCGTGACGCTGGCTGCTTTTTCGGGAGAGAGCGATCGCGTGTTGGTCAACACAAAAAAGATGGGGGCGGTGTCAGCCAAGCCGATTCGCAAGGTCTCCACATCCCACTGCATCAACAGCAAACAGCTATGCACCGTCTGCGAGCCGGTGGGGTCATCATCTAAAACAATAATTTTGGGACGAGTATTCATGTATAGCGATGAGGAAGAAAAACAGTGTAGAACGTTTATCCTTCTCATCTTCTAGCAAGACGCTCCGAGAGTCGATGACTTGTCTAGATCGGGCGGCACCTGAGGCTAGCTCACTCCACCACTTCGTTGACCGGAAAGCGATCGAGCAGTTGAATGGCGCGGTTGGCATTTGATCTGAGAATCTCTGAAATGTGAGGAACGTGAGGAATTTGAGACAGAAAATCTAGGGTGCGGCGCAAAATGCGGACAACATCGCCTTCGTCGAGACTGGTATTGCTGCACAGTTCTAGCCAATCGACGCCCAGTGCCCACTGCTCGATCAGCCCGATCAGTTCGTCTTCTAGCCAAACGGGTAGAGCAACTTGATGCCGCCGTTGAACCTGGAATAACTGCCGCCGGATTCCCCGTAATTCTCCTAAAGCCTGGAGAACAGTTTCAGAGGTGTCGTAATGAGTCCAGCTATCGGGGCGCGAAACTTCGGTGACGAGAGCAGCACAGGCAGTAGCAAGATGATGAGGATCAAGGTGGTCAAGTTCGCCCGACATGAGCGACAAGCCTAGCCAAAGCTCATTGTCCCCGCGAATGGCAGCCGTGGCTTGACCGAGGGCAGTGGGTCTCAAGTCATCGAGACAACCAAAGCTTTGCAAAATATCGAGCAGCGCTAGAAATTCTTCCCAATGGCGCTGAGATTGGCGTCCGAGCTTGGTTTGGCGATCTTGCACCTCTGCCTGCAACCCTTGAATCCGCCGTTGACGTTTGAGAATTTGAGCGCGATCGCCCCAGCTATTGACAGGATGAGCTTCCATCTGAGCCAAGACTGCTTTGGTGCGCTGCTCTTGGGCATAAACTTCAGGCGCAGAGTTTAGCAGCCCAGGCACATCAGCAATTTGGGCAACGATCGCGGCACTTTCCTCGTCTCCACGATTTGTCTGTCCGGGTTTGAGGATCAGCGAGGGCGGCGGCGCGATCGCATCAACTTGAGCCAGGCGAGGCACATCTCCATGAATCTGAGCCACATCTCCCACGCTCATCACATACCAGCGATTGTTTTTTCCTAAACAGACTAAATAGGGAAACTGCCCTGCCCCCTGCACCTTAGTCACCAGCACTGCCGGGAGCCGATCCGGCAAGCGAACGGCATCGCCTTTCAGGGTGAGCAGCGTTCCGGCAACGGCAAACGATAGCGCGATCGCACGCTCTGATGCCTGCATATCGTCGGCTTGACTTTGCAAGGTTTTGAGCAGTCGCTTTTCTTCTTTAAGCCGTTCTTGCAGTTTCTCGTATTGGTTGAGGAGCTTCCAATCAACCGCTGCGATCGCGGCTTTTTGCTGCGCCAGTTCGCTTTTGCAGCGATCGAGTTCTTCCTGCTGGGGACGCAGATACAACGTCGATAGATACTGCCCAAAACTCCGCTCAATTAGCTCTTTTGCTTGCTCAATAGTGTGCGTTTGCAGCAAATTTAGCACCATGCCATAGCTCGGCGTAAACTGGCTCACCAGGGGATCGGCTTGGGAAGTGGCAAGGTAGGCAGCTTCTTTTGCCCCCTCAAACGGCGTTTGCAGCGTCACCACATAGCCCTGGTCATCCATGCCGCGCCGCCCAGCACGCCCTGCCATCTGGAGAAATTCCGAGGGATTTAGCAACCGATGTCCGGCGTCTGTGCGTTTGGATAAGCTAGAAATCACCGTGGTTCGCGCGGGCATGTTGATGCCTGCGGCCAAGGTTTCCGTCGCGAAGACAACTTTAATCAGCCCCTCTTGAAATAGTTCTTCAACCAAGCCCTTCCACGCCGGGAGAATACCCGCATGGTGTGCCGCAATGCCTCGATAGAGGGGTTCGATTTGCCGCGCTCGTCCGGCTTCGGGGTTGCGATCGAGGAAGGCATCAATGCGCGATTTGAGCCGCGCCGCTTCTGCCGCATTGACCAACGAAAGGTCGCCCAAATCTTCTACTGCTTTGTCGCACCCACGGCGGCTAAAAATAAAGTAAATCGCAGGCAGCATGTCTTTTGCCCGCAGTTGGCTCAAGGTAAAGGCAATAGTGGGCGCTTCGGGGCGAGGTGCGCCGCGCTGATTGGCTCCCTTCGGGCGATATTGGCTGCGCTTTGGCTTCAGTCTAGGATTGATGCGTTTCCCGCTGTCATCTAGCAGGGGAAACAGCCCCTTGGGGTTGCAGAACGAAAAGTGCAGGGGCACAGGGCGAAAATCTGAGTAGATTAATTCGGTCGCTCCGTGAACTTGACCAATCCAATCCGTTAGCTGATCGCTGTTGGCAACCGTCGCCGAGAGCGCTACAAGCTGGACATCTGGTGGGCAGTAGATGATCGACTCTTCCCACACTGTTCCGCGCTGGCGATCGTTCATATAGTGACATTCGTCTAGCACCACGGCTTCAACACCCGTCAGAGAGGTTCCCACTTCGCCGATGGGCGTACCGTAGAGCATGTTCCGAAAGATCTCCGTCGTCATCACCACGATCGGAGCCTCCCGATTGACTGACGTATCGCCGGTTAACAGCCCCACATTTTCGGCTCCAAACTCCTCTCGAAAATCTCGAAGTTTTTGATTAGACAGCGCTTTAAGCGGCGTGGTGTAAAAAACCCGTTTTTCTCCTGCCAAGGCGCGGTGAATGGCATATTCTCCGATCAGCGTTTTGCCTGACCCGGTTGGGGCACACACCACTACCGATTTTTCGGCTTCTAGTGCCGCGATCGCTTGGAGTTGAAACTCGTCTAACTCAAAAGGGAAAATCGCTTGGAGATCGAGCCGAGCAGAGGGGACAGTATTCACAACAATGCAAGCGTAAGGACGGAGTTAAGGGATATTACAGGAATTCTACGCCCTGATCCTAGCTCGATTCCTTAAATTCTGGCTCCAAAACATTAAACTCTCAAGGCAACGCAGGGTCAAACGCAGGGTCAAACGCAGGGTCAAACCCATCCTGGCTATGCCTCATTGAGGAGTTTTGCAAATCTCATTTTCTCCCAGCGAAATACAGTAAATTGGTCTATGCTTTAATCTCTGTGAAAACTGGTGCGCCGAGGTTTGCCGTGGAAATCGCGATCGATACATTCTGGTCTCAGGTTCTCGAGCGTCTCCAACTCAAGCTGAGCCGCCCCACGTTTGAGGCGTGGATCAAAACCTCGACTCCGGAAGAATTGACCGACACCGCTCTGGTATTGAGAACGGCGAATCCGTTTGCTAAAAATTGGCTGCAAAAGTACTATATGCCAACGATCGTTGAGGTCGTCCATGATATTTTGGGACATCCGGTTGAGATTCAGATCAAGTTTGTTCCTGGAGCAGACGGCATCGGCAGCGACGACGCAGAACTGTTTTATCCCTTCACTATCGATTCTGCGCCCTCGGAGCCGTTAGCCCCGCAAGCCACCAATTCTGATCTCAACTCCAAGTATGTGTTTTCTCGCTTGGTCGTTGGACCGAACAATCGGATGGCTCATGCGGCATCATTGGCAGTGGCAGAGTCGCCGGGGAGAGAGTTTAATCCGCTGTTTTTATGTGGGGGAGTCGGGTTGGGCAAAACCCATTTGATGCAAGCGATCGGGCACTACCGTCAAGAAATTTGCTCGACTGCCAATATTTTTTATGTGTCAACCGAAAAGTTTACCAACGATCTGATCACCGCCATCCGCAAAGACAACCTGCAAAGCTTTCGAGACCATTACCGAGCGGCGGATGTGTTATTGGTGGATGACATTCAATTTATCGAGGGCAAAGAGTATACGCAAGAAGAGTTTTTTCATACCTTCAACACCTTGCACGAAGCCGGGCGGCAGGTGGTGCTTGCGTCCGATCGTCCACCTAATCAGATTCCCCGCTTGCAAGAACGGCTCTGCTCTCGCTTCTCCATGGGCTTGATTGCCGATATTCAGCCGCCGGATCTAGAAACGCGGATGGCAATTTTGCAAAAGAAAGCTGAGTACGAAAATATGCGCCTGCCGCGGGAGGTAGTTGAATACATTGCGTCGAGCTACGTCTCGAATATTCGAGAGCTTGAAGGAGCACTGATTCGAGCCGTTGCCTATATCTCGATCGCGGGGTTGCCGATGACCGTTGAAAACATTGCGCCGGTTCTCAATCCACCCGTAGAAAAGGTAGAAGCGTCTCCAGAGGCAGTCATTTCGTCAGTGGTGGAGGCGCTTGGCGTGTCGGCGGAGGACTTAAAAGGCAGTTCTCGTCGGCGGGAGATCAGTGTGGCTCGGCAAATCGGCATGTATTTGATGCGCCAACACACAGATTTGAGCTTGCCGAAGATTGGTGAGGTGTTTGGCGGCAAGGATCATACAACCGTGCTGTATAGCTGCGAGAAGATGAAGGATTTGAAGGAAAACGATCCGAATATGGCGCAAACCTTGAGGCAGTTGAGCGATCGCATCAATCTCGCTAGCCAAGCACGCAAATAATTC
Organism: Myxacorys almedinensis A; assembly: GCF_010091945.1. Taxonomy (GTDB): domain Bacteria; phylum Cyanobacteriota; class Cyanobacteriia; order Leptolyngbyales; family Leptolyngbyaceae; genus Myxacorys; species Myxacorys almedinensis. The sequence continues at coordinate 110,647 of NZ_WVIE01000014.1, read as the reverse complement.
AAAAAACCACTAACCAGGGGTCGTATTATCTTTAGTTACAGTTATTAGATCTAGAAATAACATTATTTATTTTTATAGTATTAAATGACCAACCGCAGATCTGTGGAAAACTTCTGCTTTTTTGTGGAAAACTTTGTGGGAAACCTGTCGAAAACTCGGTTGCATCGGTGGAAAATTTAAGTTATGGGGAACCTTTATTGAGGTTTTCCACGGGTTTTCCACAGGTGTGCTCTGTCCTAAAGCCTTTAGAGATAACGATTTCAGGAGTTTTTCACATTTTCCACAGACCGTGCGATCGCACCTTTCTCCGCTCTTGCCACCCAATGCCTGTCAAACTTTCGTGAAACGATCGCCAAAGGAGTGCTACTATCTTCAAGCAAGATTTCGTTTACGCCACATGTAGTTTTTAGTTTTTATTCAACTCTCTATCTAGCGTCTGCTTTTTAAAACTGTAGTTTTCCACAGCCTCCTCAACACCCATCTTTCATTCCCCCTTACTGCCATGAAACTGGTTTGCGCTCAAAACCATCTCAATGCCCATTTATCGCTCGTGGGGCGCGCTGTTGCTTCGCGCCCTACCCATCCTGTTTTGGCAAACGTCTTGCTCAGTGCCGACGCAGAAACCCAGCAGATTAAGCTCAGCGCATTTGATTTGAGCCTTGGCATTCAGACAAGCTTTCCGGCTCAGGTTGAAGAAGGTGGCGCGCTCACCCTTCCAGCAAAGTTGCTCAGCGATATTGTTTCGCGGTTGCCAGAAGGAGACATCACCCTAGACAGTGGCTCAGACAATCACTATCTGACCCACCTGACCTGCGCTTCTGGGCAATATCAGGTACGGGGCATGGGCGCAGAAGAGTTCCCAGAATTGCCAACGATTGAAGATGGAGAAAGAACTCAGCTTTCAGCAGAAGCCCTGATCGACGGTCTGCGCGGGTCTCTGTTTGCCGCTAGTGCCGATGAAACAAAACAAGTGTTGACCGGTGTGCATGTCAGCGTTCAGGCAGATGGTTTGGAATTTGCAGCCACAGATGGTCATCGTCTTGCGGTTGTTCAAACGGTCGATCAAGACGACGCACCGGGTGCTAAAACCCAGAGCAGCTTTGATGTTACTGTTCCAGCAAAAGCCCTGCAAGAGTTGATGAAGATGCTCGATCGACAAGGCAGCAACTCGGTAGATGTGCAGTTTGATCAAGGGCAAGTCGTCTTTGAGTGGACAGATCAACGTATTACCAGCCGGCTGCTCGAAGGTCAGTATCCCAACTATCGCCAACTCGTTCCCCGGCAGTTTGCCCATCAGGTTAGCCTCGATCGACGGCTACTTCTGAGTTCTTTAGAACGCATCTCAGTGCTAGCAGACCAGAAAAATAATATTGTCAAAATGACGTTGGATCAAACCTCTCAGCAGGTGACGCTAGCAGTAGATGCCCAAGATGTAGGGAGCGGTCGCGAATCAATGCCTGCCCAAATTACGGGAGACAGCATCGATATTGCCTTCAACGTTCGTTATCTCATGGATGGCTTGAAAGCCATTAATACAACCGAGGTTCAAATCCAGTTAAACACACCGACTAGCCCTGCGGTGCTATCCCCCATTGGCTCGTTAAAAATGACCTACCTAGTGATGCCTGTCCAAGTAAGATCCTGATGATCTTGTGTCTATCAATGAAATGCCACTGGAAGCATAATTTTTGTGTGATGGAATGCTGATGCTTTCGATCGCGTTCGGAAAAGGTATGCTTCCAACGGTTATACCAAATTGATTTTTCTACTGCGACAGATCCTCGACCCCCTTGCCTACGGCATCCCCCCTGGGTCAGGAAGGACTTTCCGGCTCCCCTCCTGACTAAAGAGGGGTTGGGGGAGGTTGCAGGTCTGTAGCATTTACAGATTAATTTGGTATTAGAGCCTTGCACAAAAATGCAAACCGTGCTGGAGAGAACGCTATACAGCGCATCAATCCCTGTACCAAGGCTGAATCAAGGAAGCGAATTGAATGTCATCCCGGCAGAGCCGCTAATTCTAGAATCCTAATTTCTCTAGCACAGGACGGGTTGAAACAATGTGGCGATCGAGTCCTAAGTTTTGTGGGCTGATGCCCAACGCGAGGGCGACCAACTGAGGCAAATGTAGAACAGGCAAGCCAAGGGTTTGCTCGACTACTTTTTCGACTTCGGGTTGGCGAGAATCTAAATTCAGATGACATAATGGGCAAGGCGTGACCATGCAATCTGCTCCTGCCGCGATCGCATCTTGAATATGCATCCCTGCCAACTTAAAAGACTGCTCGGTGGCATAGCTAGAAAGCGGCCATCCACAACACTGGGTGCGCCCACGATAGATCACTGGCGTTGCACCCACCGCTTCAAACAGGTTTTCCATCGACGTTGGGTTAAACGGGTCATCGTAGGGATGGGCTTGTCCGCGCAGCAAATAGCAGCCATAAAACGCTGCGCACTTTAAACCGGACAACTTACGAGTCACCTTTCGAGCAATCTCCTCTAGCCCATAATCGGCGACCAACGCCCAGAGCAGATGTTTGACATCCGTGCTGCCGCGATAAGGCGAGCACCCTTCTTGCTTGAGGAAACCATTCACATGCTCAACATAAGCAGGGTTGTCGGTTTGGGACGCCTTGAGCCGCTCATCGACCTGCCCGATAACGCCTTGGCAGGTGCTGCAATGAGTGAGCAACGGCAGATTTAATTCTTCAGCTAAAGCAATATTACGCGCATTCACCGCGTCTTCAAGCAACTGAGAATCTTCTTTGAAGGTGCCAGAGCCGCAACACGAGGCTTTTTTGAGTTCGATCAGGTCGATGCCTAGCGATCGCGTCAGGGCTTTGGTGGACTGATCTAGCTCTCGACAAGCACCCTGAGCCACACAACCGGGAAAATAAGCGTACTTTAGTGTTCTAGAGGACATGACCAAAAAATGAAGGATGGGGAACGCCTTGCGATAATGCTGACACCAGAAAGGGGTTTAACACGCTGTGCAAGCAGCCATGAAAGCCCTACAACCACTAGTTCTTCACAGAACCTCGCACCTGATATTAATCTAAATTGGCTGATCTATTATTATCGTGAATAAGACTAGGCACAATTCTCTAAATCTACTTATAGTTTCTTCACCGTTTGACCCAAAGATTATATCTGCCCTTCAAAACTTAAAGCCCAGGTGATCGTCACCGTTCAGACTTTCTCCTCCCTGAAGGGGTGCCCGATCGCAGCGTTACCAAAGGCGTCTTTTATCCTGATGACGCTTTCCGATAAGATGAAGGAATGCTCAAAATCGCGGAAATAGATGCAATGCTTATCAAACGTTGCAATCGCCGCGATCGCAGGCGTGAGACCTAGATATAGCGAACTTTATCGCTGCTGCAACCAGTTGAGGAACCTATGAGCGAGACTGAAATTTTTGACAAAGTAAAAAAAATTGTGACGGATCAACTCGGTGTTGAGTCTGGAAAAGTTGTTCCTGAAGCCAACTTTGCGAACGATTTGGGCGCAGACTCTTTAGACACCGTTGAACTCGTCATGGCGTTAGAAGAAGAGTTTGATATTGAAATTCCCGATGAGGCGGCTGAAGAAATTGCGACCGTTCAATCGGCGGTTGACTACATTAGCAACAAGGTCGCTGCTTCTGCTTAGCCCATGAGCGATCAGGGGTCGAGGCACAACGCCTTGAAAAAGCGACCTGTAACGCGTCTCGCCCCGATCGCCTCCAGCCCTCGACTAACCTCACTGTTTTGGGTGTAGACCCCCTCCGAGTTGAAATCATGACAAATTCTGTGAATATGCGCGTCGTTGTCACGGGGCTTGGTGCGATCACACCGATTGGCAATACGCTGGCTGACTACTGGGATGGGCTGATGAGCGGGCGGAACGGCGTCGCGCCAATTACGCTGTTCGATGCCTCGCGCCACGATTGCCGCTTTGCGGCAGAAATCAAAGGGTTTGACCCCCATGCTTACCTCGATCGCAAAGATGCAAAGCGGATGGATCGCTTTGCCCAACTTGCCGTAGCTGCCAGTAAGCAAGCCCTAGAAGACGCTCAATTCACAATCAATGATTTGAATGCCGAACAGGTTGGCGTTTTGATTGGAACCGGAATTGGTGGCTTGAAGGTGCTAGAAGAGCAGCAGGAAGTCAACCTCACCAAAGGACCTGATCGCTGTAGCCCGTTTATGATCCCGATGATGATCGCTAATATGGCAGCCGGTCTAACGGCAATTCACACTGGGGCAAAAGGCCCAAATTCCTGTTCGGTGACGGCGTGTGCGGCCGGATCAAATGCGATCGGGGATGCCTTTCGGTGGATTCAGCTTGGCTACGCTCAGGCGATGATTTGTGGCGGCACGGAAGCGGCAGTTACACCTCTATCGGTGGCTGGGTTTGCGGCATGTCGAGCGCTGTCGTTCCGCAATGACGACCCGGCTCATGCCAGTCGCCCGTTTGATAAAGATCGCGATGGCTTTGTGTTGGGTGAAGGCTCTGGGATTCTTTTACTCGAAGAAATGGAGCACGCTCTAGCTCGCGGTGCAAAGATTTATGCAGAAATCGTGGGTTATGGCGTTACCTGCGATGCCTTTCACATGACGGGTCAACTGCCGGGCGGGGTGCAAGCCGCTAGAGCCATGCAGTTAGCCATGAAAGATGGGGGGCTGACGGCTGAGCAGATTAGCTATGTCAATGCTCATGGCACCAGTACACCGGTGAATGATCCCAACGAGACAGCAGCGATTAAAACGTCGTTGGGTGACCATGCTTACAAGATCGCCGTGAGTTCAACTAAATCGATGACTGGGCATTTGCTGGGCGGTTCAGGGGGCATTGAGGGAGTGGCAACGGTGCTAGCCATCGCCCGCGATCGCGTCCCTCCGACGATCAACTTTGTAGAAGCTGATCCCGAATGCGACCTAGACTACGTTCCAAATGAAAGCCGCGCCCTTAAAGTAGAGGTTGCGCTCTCTAACTCTTTTGGGTTTGGTGGACATAACGTGACCTTGGCATTTAGAAAATTTGTCAAATAGCAGCGAAAGTGCCCACTCTTTCCTAAGATGATGAAGAGCAAAAAAGGGTTAAGAGGCTGTAATCTATTCTCAGCCTTTGATAGTTTTTTCTGATTAGGTATTTTTGCCTACCGCACGTCATAATGAAGCTAACCTGCGGTTTGTAGTTTGCAGTTCGCGATGAGTCCATCGTCCAAGTCCACATTCCGAATTCTCCCGCTAACCGTCGTTCATTACTTAATAAAGAATCATGGTCGTTGCAGCCCAATCACTCGAAGAACTTTGTATTAATTCGATTCGCTTTCTGGCGATCGATGCGGTGGAAAAAGCCAAGTCTGGACACCCCGGTTTGCCGATGGGTGCGGCTCCGATGTCGTTTGTGCTGTGGGACAAGTTCCTGCGGGTCAATCCCAAAAATCCGAGCTGGTTTAACCGCGATCGCTTCGTCTTGTCGGCAGGTCACGGCTCGATGCTTCAGTACGCCCTAATGTATCTGGCAGGCTTTGACAGCGTATCGCTAGACGACATCAAGCAGTTTCGGCAGTGGGGGTCTAAAACTCCTGGGCACCCAGAGAACTTTGAAACCCCTGGCATTGAAGTCACAACAGGGCCGCTCGGTCAGGGGATTTGTAACGGGGTAGGCTTGGCCATGTCAGAAGCTCACTTGGCTGCAACGTTTAACAAGCCCGATGCGACGATCGTCGATCACTATACCTACGTAATTTTGGGCGACGGCTGCAACATGGAAGGCGTTTCGGGAGAAGCGTGCTCGCTGGCAGGTCACTTGGGGCTAGGCAAACTGATCGCGCTCTACGACGACAACCACATTTCCATCGATGGCGACACGGCGGTTTCCTTTACCGAAGATGTGGGTAAGCGCTTTGAAGCCTACGGGTGGCACGTTCAAGAAGTGCCTAACGGGGACACGGATTTAGACGCAATTCAGAAGGCGATCGAAGTTGCCAAGAGCGTTACTGACAAGCCATCTTTGCTCAAAGTCCGCACCACAATCGGATATGGCTCACCCAACAAAGCAAACACGGGCGGCGTTCATGGTGCTGCTCTGGGTGGCGATGAAGTAGAGGCAACCCGTAAGAACTTGGGCTGGGACTACGAGCCGTTTGTTGTGCCTGAAGATGCGCTGAGTCACTGGCGTAAAGCAGTTGATCGCGGTGCAAAGTATGAATCCGAATGGAATGAAGCCTTTGCTGCCTACAAGTCGAAGTACGCCTCAGAAGCCGCCGAATTTGAGCGGAGGGTGAGCGGCAAACTGCCTGACGGTTGGGAGAAGTCGTTGCCGCAGTATGCGCCGGGAGATAAGGCGTTGGCAACTCGTCAAACCTCTGAGAAGACCCTCAATGCGATCGCGCAATCGCTTCCTGAATTAATTGGCGGTTCGGCTGACCTGACTCACTCTAACTTGACCCTTCTAAAGGGCTACGGTGATTTCCAAAAAGGCAGCTACGACGGGCGCAACCTCCGCTTTGGCGTCCGTGAACACGGTATGGGAGCCATCTGTAATGGCATCGCCCTCGACAAGTCTGGCTTGATTCCTTACTGCGCCACGTTCTTAGTGTTTGCAGATTATATGAGAGCCGCGATTCGCCTGTCGGCGCTGTCTCAAGCAGGCGTGATTTATATCATGACCCACGACTCGATCGCGCTTGGGGAAGATGGGCCTACCCACCAACCGGTAGAAACGATCGCCTCTTTGCGGGCCATTCCGAACCTGTTAGTTTTCCGCCCTGCCGATGGAAATGAGACCTCTGGGGCGTACAAAATCGCGGTAGAGCGGCGTCATCAGCCTTCCTTGTTGGCAATGACTCGTCAAGCGCTTCCCCAACTCGACGGAAGCTCGATCGATGCAGTAGCACGGGGCGCATACATTCTCTCTGGCAGCGACGACCTCCCCGACATTATTTTAGTTGGGACTGGCAGCGAGGTTAGCCTCTGCGTTTCGGCAGCAGAAAAACTCCGCGCGGAGGGTCACAAGGTGCGCGTTGTGTCGATGCCGTGTTGGGAACTGTTTGAGGAACAAGACGAAGCGTACAAAAATACGATTTTCCCGAAAGCAGACCAAAAGCGCTTGGTGGTGGAGGCGGCGTCTAGCTTTGGTTGGCACAAATACATGGGCAACGATGGTGCGATGATCAGCATCGAGCGTTTTGGTGTATCGGCTCCGGGCGGCGTGGCGATGGAGAAATTTGGTTATACCGTGGATAACGTGGTAGCTGAAGCCAAAAAAGTCATGGGCAAATAAGACAAGGCTCTTTGAGTGATTAAGAAGGCTCCCGGAAATCTGGGAGCTTTTTTCTGTTGCTTTTTCAGCAGATCAGTAAGAAGACCAGTAAGAAGACACAGTTAGAAAGCATAGATAGAAAAAGGCTGATGCGTCTTTTGCCCTGCCATTTAGCAGAAGCCGCATCAGCACAGCACAGCTTTTCAAGAACGCTTGAGAGGATTAAACATCAAAATTGTACGCCACAACAGAATTTATTGCGACCATATCTCAACTTTAGGTCTTCATCAGAATCAGTAGACACGAGGAAAATCGATGGAACCATTACTCAAACTGGTATACAGATAACTACTCCATACCTCATCTCATTTTGTTTACATTAGTTTACCTAGAATTGATAGGACTAACTTCTGATAAGAGTGCTAAGATTTCTGTTGAGCTTGTTGATAAAGATAGTCAATAGTTTAATCGTGCTCACCGCCAAGCCTTTTGTTTGAAGCGTTAGAGCCTGACTCAAAATTAATGACTTTGGCAATGGGTGCTTTGCACACCTGTGCAACCGACCCAGTAAACGCCAACCCAGTCACTCTGGACTGGCGATCGCAAGCGTAAACCACACTCATAAACCACACTGTTTCAGAAGGAGCCAAAATGGCTAAGATTGGTTTGTTTTGGGGAACCCAGACCGGCAACACCCAAACCATAGCGGAAGAGATCCAAAAAGAATTTGGAGGCGAAGAGGTTGTCGCCCTTTATGACATTGCCAGCGCAGATCCCGATGATTTTGCAGACTACGATTTCCTGATCATTGGTTGCCCAACCTGGAATGTTGGAGAGCTACAGGCAGATTGGGACGGCTTTTTTGATGAGCTTGACGCGATCGAATTTACCGGTAAAAAAGTCGCGTATTTTGGGGCAGGCGATCAAATTGGCTATGCCGACAATTTCCAAGATGCGATGGGTATTTTGGAAGAAAAAATTTCGGAGCTAGGGGGGCAAACGGTTGGCATGTGGTCTACAGATGGCTATGAGCATAGCGAGTCGAAAGCGCTGAAAAATGGCAAGTTTGTGGGCTTGGCGCTCGATGAAGACAATCAATCCGATCTAACGAGCGATCGCATTACAACCTGGGTGGCGCAACTCAAGCCCGAATTTGGGCTATAGACAACATTCCTATGTAGCTCAACGTATCGGCCCACCATGACACCAGATTGATTAAACAAGGTCAACCCAAGAAAGGAGATTGCATGACTGGTTCAATAGAGGCTCTGTGGATTAGCGCGAGTCGGAGTCTGAAAGCATTTGACCATCCGCTGATGGGATATTTAGCGGGGCAAACCAAACTTGCTCAGTGGGAGTATTGCCAAACCCAAGACGAAGGCGGATCGGTGGATACTGCGATCGCACTTCTCCACGACTATCTTCAGCATCATGATCCGGTTCACCTCATAGGTCATGGAATTAGCGGCATCATTGCGTTGCTCTACAGTCGTCGATATCCCGAACAAGTCAAGTCATTGACGCTGCTCTCGGTGGCAGCGCAGCCTGCTGTTACGTGGCAAGCCCATTATTATGTGCAGCGTCAACTTTTGCCCTGTAGCCAAACTCAGGTTTTAGGACAAATGATGATCAGCTTGTTTGGGCGAAAGCTGCCTTACTCGGTGAAGGATATTATCACCGCCCTGCGCGCAGATTTAGAAAACGCTCCTAGCCTCCATTCATTGTTTAAGGTAGGTCGATTGCCTCAAGGCGGCGTTGCAATGCCTTTGCTCGTGTGTGGGAGTAAAACCGATCCGATCGTTGATCCGGCGGCACTGGCAGATTGGGAGGCATGGTTTAAGCCCGAAGATCGGCAGTGGCAATGTTTAGATGGCTATCATTTTTTTCACTATTTTCATCCCCAACTGGTCGGCGAACAGATTCTAGAATTTTGGCAATTTCAGTCGGCCCGAAAATCTCTGCTGCAACTCAATCGCTAGACACAGCATTCGTAAAGCTTGGCGTTGGCATTACCTTTATCTTGCCTATTACATACAGCATCTTAATGTAAACACTGTATGTAGCTCTGTTCCTCTTCGCAATCACTAATTCGCAATCACTGAGGCTCATGACTTATATTTGCTGCTTCCTTGCCTGGGCAATTGTGATTGGATTTTGTTTGAGCGTTGGTGCAGCCACAAAAGATGGCATTTCTAGGCTCAAACGGCTTCATCAAATTCCTTGCTCAGGCTGTGCTTTTTTCACAGGAGATTACCATCTCAAGTGCACCGTTCGCCCGTCTGATGCCCTGACCGAACAGGCAATTGACTGCCGTGATTTTGAACCCCGCCCCGCGATCGCGAGAGCTTGTCAAGCCAGCCGATGTCACCATTGCCCAACCGCTCAACCCGCCCCGCGTCCCTTCAAAAAATAAAAAACCACCTCCTATGATCAACCTCCTCACACCCCCTTCAAGTTCAACGATTCAGGCACCCCATGTTCTGCGCTCTGGAATGTCGCCTATGCAGCGTGTGAATGAGTATGTGTTTCGCAGGCGAGACAGCCTCTTGTCGCGACCTGACTTGCTCTGGAAAATCGAAAGCGGCTTCGTGCGATCGCTCACCTGGAACGAGAATGGAGACGTTGCCACCCTTGGAATTTGGGGGGAAGGCGACCTCGTTGGGCAGCCCTTCTCTACGTTGCAGCCTTATCAGATCGAGTGCCTTACCCCGGTCAACGCGATCGCGCTGACCTTTCCAAGATACTGCCCGCCCGAAGCGCTGCTCCGCTATATTCAGCAAACCGAAAAGCTGCTTAGCATTACCCATACAAAACAGAGCCGCGATCGCGTGCTAAAACTACTCGAATGGTTAGCCAATCGATTTAGCCATGACCACCCAAGCGGACGAGTGATTACCGTTAGACTAACTCACCAAACCTTGTCAGAACTCACAGGAACCACCCGCGTCACCGTCACTCGATTGCTCAGCGAACTCGAAAAACAAGGCAAAATCACGCGCTTGCGCCGCCATCAGATTCTGCTCCACACCTGAATCCTAGCGATTGAACCGGGGTGTAATTTGAGCAGCATATTGCACTTCAAGAATCGCATTGCCGAGTTTTAATCGTGGGTGGCAAGATTGGTTTTGCTACCCACCACGGCAGCAGATTTGGTAAACGTTCCTGCTCTATAACTGCTAAGCATTATCAAAACTATCCTCAGGCTTGCCAATCCAGCGAGCAGAACACCTCAGCAGGCAAGTTGAGTGAACGATCTAAAACGGCTGCTGGGCAGAAGTGTGAAGCATTGAGCGCAAAATCTTTAATAAAACTTAATCATCAATTATTGAGAATTTATGTAAATTACTGGAAGGGAATCAATTGAGTCTGTATCTCAATAATAATTCCCTGTTTGACTACTCTGCCCTTTACCCAACGTCCTCAAGCCAAAAGATAAACCCCATGCAAAAGATGCAAACTTACAGCAAATCTGAGGTGAAACGCAATTTTGAAATAAAACCCGACTGGAAGACGGACAATACTGATGTGCGCGATCGCTCACCCAACGATCGCACATCAGTACTATTGCCTAAACCTCAAATCACTCTCAACGGTTGAGGACTAAACTATCAGGTGCTAAGAAGTGGTGAATATGAAACGCACGATTTTCGGTAGTGAGCAAAATCTTCTCATACAGGTAGCGAGTTGCGCGATCGCCCAACGATTCGGCTTGAGCAGCGCGGCGTCTCACCTCTGTGATGATGGCTTGTTCTGCACTCAGGTCATGCTCTAACATGGCTCGGCAGTTAAAGGCATCGTCGGGTTCAGGGGTGAAACAGCAGAGTTGTGACAGCGTGCTAAAACTCACGGCAGGAATACCACCCAACCCATCGAGTCGCTCCCCAATTTCATGTCCGTGTTCTTGAGCTTCTTCATAACTTTCCTGAAAAAACTGATGCAACGAATAAAATTCTGCCCCTTCTACCACAAGATGGTGCTTTTGATATTGCAAGTACAACGCTTGGAAGCTAGCAAACAGAATATTCAATCCTTCGCAAACGGGTTCAGTTGTTGAGCGCTCTAGCAAAACTGGGTTGTCTACAATCTGTCCATAAGGACGAACTATTGTCTGAGCATTAACCATCATATCCTCCTGTCAACATTTCTTTTTGGCAGTGTTCTCTGCCTAGCAACCTTCAACCGATAAACGGCAACAAGCGCTAGTCGTTCGTTTTGTACCACTGCACAAACCTATACTTCGATTGAGCCATGTTTTCTATCAAAAAGCAAGGGAAAAAAGTGACTGTCTCAGCCACAGTTGAGAAGAGTTTTTAATACTGAAATTGGAATGCCTTTTCCTAAAGATGAATGTTTAGTTTTTAATCCTTACCTTGCCCAATTTAGAAATGAAATGCCCTCACTGCCAATCAGAGCAAATCAATAAAAATGGTCACCGTCGAGGGAAACAATGTTATCTCTGTAAAAGTTGTGGAAGGCAGTTCATTGAGTTTTATACAACTAAAGGTTACTCAGAAGACGCTAAACAAATTTGCCTAAAAATGTATCGCGATGGTATTGGGTTACGAGCGATTGAACGATCTACAGGCATCAGCCATAACACAGTGAGCAACTGGGTTAGGAAGGCAGGATCGACCTTACACGAACGACCTAACAATGAGGAATTAGATGAAACTATCGACTCTCGTTCCCCTAGTTTCTTAGAGCAATATAAGGTTTTTAGAAATCATCTAAGTTCTTCAAATCGTTGGGATTCATGAGAAAAATCTACGGCAGCTTTATGTTTAGACTGTCCATAAAAATAGCTCATTACATTGTTTAGCAGTGTCATGGGAATTTGACCCTAGTATCCAAAATTTATTGAGATTAAATCTGATTTGTGAGAACCGTCATGAACTTGGAAAATACACCCTATCAATCAAGCGAAATCGTGGAAATCCAGTGTGATGATCGATGGCAGGTATACTTTCGTTTACAAGAATTAAATGTTCCGTGTTGGTGTGCTGCCCATCAGTCGCTAACCGTGCAGATTGATAGCGCGATCGCACTGATTCATCTTTGGAGCGTGGTGAAGCAGACCAAGGCGCGATCGCATCTGATCGAATGGCTAGAAACCTGCTGGCAACTTCCCCAAAGCTAGAGACCCAACGCTAAGGAGATTTCGCCCTAAAAGCCGCCTTGCCCTAACCTAAATCCCCCAACCATGCAAAAGTGTCCCCCAAAGCCGTAGACTGAAGGATGCAATTAAACGTGATTTTAGGCTGAGCAACCTGTGCGAAAAGTTATCATTGCTGGCAACTGGAAAATGTTTAAAACCCGAGCAGAGACGCTGGAGTTTTTGCAGGGCTTTTTGCCCCAACTAGACACCACCCCTGACGATCGAGACATTGTGTTGTGCGCTCCGTTCACCGATCTTGGCACGTTGTCTAGAAATTTGCATGGTAGCCGCATCCAAATTGGCGCTCAGAATGTTCATTGGGCAGAATCGGGAGCTTTCACAGGCGAGATTTCAGCGTTGATGCTGGTCGAAGTGGGTGTCCGCTATGTCGTGATTGGGCACAGCGAGCGGCGACAGTTTTTTGGCGAAACCGACGAAACCGTGAATCTGCGCCTGAAAGCGGCTCAGAAAGCAGGCTTAATTCCAATTTTGTGTGTAGGCGAAAGCAAACAGCAGCGCGATGCCGGAGAAACTGAAGCCATAATTTTCAAGCAGTTGGAACACGATCTGATCGATGTTGATCAGGAGCATTTAATCATCGCCTATGAGCCAATTTGGGCGATCGGCACGGGAGATACCTGTGCATCGGCTGAGGCAAATCGCGTGATCGGTCTGATTCGGAGCAAGCTGAGCAATCCTGACATGACGATTCAGTATGGTGGCTCGGTCAAGCCCGACAACATCAACGAGATTATGGCACAATCTGAAATTGATGGGGCACTAGTCGGCGGGGCAAGTTTAGATCCCCAAGACTTTGCCAAGCTGGTGAATTACAAGGTATAGCAGCAGAATGGTTTTGCCTAGCCTCACCTTCGGGCAACCCGTCATCCTAGATTAACCCGTCTCCTAGATGAATGTGAATTCGACAGATCAGATATAGTCTAATACCCGCTATCTCGGCGCACGGGATGATAATCCTCAGAATAAGGAGGCAACTCTTGACCCTCAGCAAGCCGACGGTTGCCGTTACCCACATCTTGCTCAACAGGAAGATAGTCTTCGTCTGGCGGCTCATCAAGGCGATCGTCGTAATTTTGCTCAGAGTAAAGCTGTCCAACGTCGTCTCGATAGCGCTCTAGTTGGGCAGAGCGACGAGCATCTCTGACCATGCTGGCAGAGCGATCTGAATCTAAACGGGTCAAGCGATCGTCAGAAACGTCATTACGGCGGGATCTAGCAGGCTGAGTAAACGTCCGCCATGCCGTTTTCATGCCAGCCAAAACGCTACGGCTCGTGACTTGGGCTTTCTGAACCTGCTGCTTCACCCCTGTGATGCTTTGATCGACCTGTTTAACCACTTGCCCCGCACTTTGGACGCCCTGACTCATGTCATCGGTCAGTTCACTGATCTCCAACCCTGTTAGCCGCATCGCTTCTAGGGTCGGTGGCAACTCACGATTGAGGGTATCAAACAGCTTTTCAGCGCTGCGGGCGGCTCTGCCCAATTCTTGAAACGCAGGCACAGCCACGACCAAGACAGCCGCAATGCTGACTGCCACCAAAAGAATCGAGAATCCTAGCCAAAAAATGGGATCAATCACCAGCATGAGCCTATCGTAAACGATCGCGCAGAGGAGGTTGAGAATCAGATTTTTGCTCGGCGTCGCGGGTGAGCAGTTGGTTTTCGCGCGTGGCTTCGACACCGGCAGAAATGGCTTCTCGTAAGCGTCCTAGGGTTCCGTCCCAGTTTCGCAACGCGGTTTCAGAGAGCCGATCGGCTTGCAGTTGCACCGTGGTAGACAAATCTTCTGCCAGGTCAGGAAGGGCATCCGCCGATTTTTTCAGCAGTTGTCGCGTTTCTTGCCCAGTCCGAGGAGCCGCCAAAATGCCAGCGATCGCGCCGATCGCTGCCCCAATGACCATTCCTCCTAAAAACGCTCCAGACCGATTGTTTGCCATAGTTTCCCGTATTCTCCTTCTTGCTCAGCCCATCTTGCTCAGCCAAACTGTGTCTGCTGGGAGCAATCCTACTCCATGGAGCTTACCCCATTCTGCCAGATCCTAGCGGTCTGCCTCCACTACCGTCGTGTTGCCGTAGATTTCTTAATGCGACGGAGCAAAAACCGGCGGCTGAGGATGGTTTGGCTCAGGCTGAGGAGGGCGAGGGCTTGCTGAGCCTGACGAACTTTAGGTTGGAGTTGCTGATAGGTTTGACGCAATTCCTGAGTTCCTAGTTGCCCGCGCAAAATTGCGGTGGGGGCATTGCCAAGCACATGATGGGTATTGCGCTCGGCTAGAGCGATCGCATCGGCTGCTTGAGAAAGGGTTCGGCGCAGTCGCCAGACTTTGCAAGCGAGCCAAAAGCCAAATAGCGCGATTAGCAGGTTTATAACGACAACGATCGCCACCATACGCCGACCCTCCGATTTAGAAATCTGTCAGGCATTTAGGGTTTAGAAACCTCAGTCAGTCTGCCAGCTTCTTCTCATCATAGCGATCGCTTTTAGCGTTTAACCGACAAATTAATGCAAATTTGATGAGACAGATTTGGTTTTTGCAGGTAAAAAGATATTGCCGAAGCAGTGCCGTTTCAGTTGCGATCGCTATCATGAAGACCTTTGTGAATGCCGAACTTCTGCAATTGTCAGGCAATTGTTAGGACTGACGCACTCAATCATAATTTTGCCCCCTAACCCTCAACCTTGAAGGAGCAAGAGATTACAGACCCCAAGGTTGGGAAATTGAGGGGGCGAGTGCATCAGTTCTGATCGTTATTCCATCTCATTTACGGCTGAGACCGGTTCAGTCGGCTCTGTGTAGAATCGGCTCTGTGTAGAAATAGTATATTCGGAACGTTTGAGTTATGGTACAGTCCCCGTCATCTGCCCTTTATGTCAATCCAGCCAGCGGCAACGATAGTGCAGCAGGCACTCAAGCTGCGCCGTTCAAAACAATTACTCGCGCTCTGCAACAGGCAAGGTCTGGCACGATTCAGCTTGCTTCTGGAACCTATGATGCTGCCAGTGGTGAAGTTTTTCCGTTAGTGATTCCAGGCGGTGTTGCGGTCGTTGGCAACGAAACCAATAAAGGCAACGGCATTTTAGTGAAGGGAGGCGGCACCTACCTTAGCCCAACCTTTGCCGGGCAAAGCGTCACATTTCGGCTAGAGACAAATGCCCAGTTGCGCGGGGTGACGGTGACGAACCCCAATATTCGCGGCACCGGGGCTTGGATCGAATCGACGGCTCCTACGATCGCAAGCTGCACCTTTGTAGAGTGTAAGCGAGAAGGCGTGTTTGCGACTGGCAGCGCTAATCCCATCGTGGCGGATTGTGTGTTTGTAAGAAATGATGCGAACGGTGTATCGATCGTCCGCACGACAAAAGGAGAATTTCGGCGGAACGTTTGTCAAAACACAGGCTATGGATTTGCGATCGGGGATACGGCGGCTCCGTTGCTGGTCGAAAATCGCATCCTTGAAAACCGCAACGGAATTGTTCTCTCTCGCTCTGCCCGTCCGGTTTTGCGGGGCAACATCATCGAAAAAAATGCCGAAAGCGGCTTGATTGCGGTGGAAAGCTCGTCCCCTAATTTGGGCAGTTCCCAAGATCCGGGGGGAAATATTCTGCGGGACAACGGTGAATTTGATATTCAGAATGCGACCAATCCCCAAATTACGATCGTTTCGGTTGGCAATCAGATCAATCCGTCAAAGATTGCTGGCTCTGTCGATTTGCAAGTCAGCCAAGTTCCCACCCCGACTCCGACTCCAGTTCCAGTGCCAACGCCTAGCCCGACGCCCAGTCCGACGCCTAGCCCAACTCCAACGCCTAGCCCAACTCCAACGCCTAGCCCGATCCCAATTCCAGTGCCAACGCCCAGCCCGACGCCCAGCCCGACGCCCAGCCCAACGCCGACTCCTACCCCTGCCCCATCGGGTGACCTGGCAGACATTCGGGGACATTGGGCAGAAAGTTTTATTCAGGGATTAGTCAGCCGAGGATCAATCAGTGGCTTCCCCAATGGCACGTTTAAACCTGAATCATCGCTCAGCCGGGCAGAATTTGCCGCGATCGTATCTAAGTCGTTTGATCTACCCCTAACCCAAGACGCTAGAACATTCTCGGATGTCGCGCAAAATTTCTGGGCCTTCGAGGCGATCAATCGAGCTACTCGGATGGGGTTCATCACCGGATTTCCAGATGGCAGCTTTCGTCCGGGATTGAATCTTACACGAACTCAGGCGCTAGTGGCGCTGATTAGTGGACTCGGCTTAAGTGGAGGAACACCGCTAAATTTGGGGCTATATAGCGATCGCGCTCAAATTCCTAGCTATGCCGTGGATAAAGTGGCAACGGCAACCCAGCGTCGGATAGTCGTGAACTATCCCAATGTCTCTCAGCTTAAGCCGTTGCAAGATATCAGCCGGGCTGAGGTGGCGGCGTTTATCTATCAGTCGTTGGTCGCGACTAGCAAAGTCAATGCGATCGCATCCACCTACATCGTCAATCCCGATATCTCAACCACTGCCTTTACCGACCTCACAAACCATTGGGCAAAAGATTTCGTTCTGGGTCTGTCTAGCCAAGACGTGATTCAAGGGTTTGCTGATGGCACGTTCAAGCCTGACACGTCGATGACTCGCGCCCAGTATGCTGCCATTTTGGCAAAGGCGTTTAACCCCAACCCCAAGCGGGAAGGAACGACCTTTCCAGATGTTCCAGGAAGCTTTTGGGCAAAAAGTGCGATTGATCAAGCCTACCGAGCCGGATTCATTTCGGGCTTTCCCGATGGCACATTCAAACCCAATCAGAATGTGACTCGCCTTCAGTTGGTGCTGTCGTTGGTCAGTGGCTTTGGTCTAACCCCTGCCGACCCCAATGTGCTGACAATTTTCGACGATCGCAGCGCAGTTCCCCAGCCCTTCCAAGATCGGGTGGCGGCGGCAGCCAAAGCAGACATCATCGTAAATTATCCAAACCAAAGGCTGTTTAACCCCAATCGGGAAGCCAGCCGCGCGGAGGTGTCTGCCATGGTCTATCAAACCTTGGTTCGAGATGGGCGGGTCGCCGCGCTCGATTCACCCTACGTCGTGACGGCTTAACGGCGAGACTCTCAGGAAAGAGATTGATTGGATAAGACCCAGATTTGCCCTCACCGTTACCCAGGGGAAGGGCAAATCATCCTTGCTTTTCGCAACCAACCAACACCTTGTTGGCAACCCTAAATTAGCTGACGGCTACAGGCTGCTTGCTAAACAGCTTAAGAATTCGGTCTGCCATCTGAGGCGGCGTCAAGCTCAACTCTGCTTTGGATTCTTCGGCAGTTGCGTGATCTACCAGCAGGTCAGGCACACCAACGCGGGTGACGGGCACAACTACTTCTGCATCCATCATCGCTTCGAGCAGGGCTGCACCAAAGCCACCTTGCAGACAGCCTTCTTCCAGCGTCACCACCCGACCAATTTGCTGTGCCAACGGTAGAATCAGTTCTGTATCGAGGGGCTTGGCAAATCGGGCATTAATCACCGTTGCCTCGATGCCATGCTCGGTGAGAATCTCCGCCGTCTGCATCGCAGGATAGACCATGGAACCATAGGCAACCAGCAAGATATCGTCTCCTTGACGAAGAACTTCGCCTTTGCCGATGGGGAGAGGTTCCCACCCTTCTTCCATGAGGGGTACGCCATAGCCATTGCCTCTGGGATAGCGCAGCGCGATCGCACCTTTGGTGTAATTAATGCCAGTCACCACCATGCGCTGAAGTTCAGCTTCGTCTTTAGGAGCCATCAGCACCATGTTCGGAATGCACCGCAAATAGGCAATATCGTACATGCCCTGGTGAGTCGGTCCATCCGAGCCAACAATGCCAGCACGATCCATACAGAAAAACACAGGGAGCTTCTGTATGCAAACATCATGAATGATTTGATCAAAGGCTCGCTGCAAGAACGTCGAGTAAATGGTGGCAACCGGGCGCATTCCTTCACAGGCAAGACCTGCCGCCAAGGTAACGGCGTGCTGCTCGGCAATGCCCACATCGATGTATTGCTTTGGCACTCGCTTTTGCAAAATATCTAACCCGGTTCCGGTTGCCATGGCGGCCGTAATGCCGATGATTCTCGGATCGTTTTCTGCCAGTTTCGAGAGGGTTTCGCCAAACACCTTGGAGTAACCCGGAGGCTTGGGTTTGCTCGATGGGTTGACTTTTCCGGTCGCGAGGTTAAACGGTGTCTGAGCGTGGTAGCCCACCTGATCGGCTTCTGCGATCGCATACCCTTTCCCCTTAACCGTAGACACATGCACCAGCACCGGACCCTGGATCTGATGTGCCTCTTTAAACATGGCAATCAGTTCTTCCAAGTTATGCCCATCCACCGGGCCCATGTAGGTAAAGCCCAATTCCTCAAACACGGCTCCCACTTTGGGCACAGCAAGGCGCTTCATGCCCTCTTTCAGCCGCGACAACTCTGGCGAAAATGGCAGATTTTTAACCTGTTCTTCTAAGTTGTCCGAGAGAAACTGAACAGGCGGACTGAGGCGAATCTTGTTGAGATAGCGAGGAATCGCTCCCACATTTGGAGAAATCGACATCTCGTTGTCGTTGAGCACGACTAGCAGATTGGTTTTAGGCAAGTGCCCAGCATGGTTGATGGCTTCGAGCGCCATGCCTCCCGTTAACGCCCCATCGCCAATCACAGCGACCGTTTTAAACTTCTCCCCCTTGGCATCGCGCGCCAACGCCATCCCTAGCGCTGCCGAAATGCTGGTCGAGGCATGACCCGCCCCAAAATGATCAAACTCGCTTTCGCTCCGCTTGAGGTATCCGGCAATGCCATCTTTCTGACGCAGCGTGTGGAAACCATCATACCGTCCGGTGATCAGCTTGTGGGGATAAGCCTGGTGACCCACATCCCAGGTTACTTTGTCGCGATCGAGATCGAGGGTCTGATAAAGGGCCAGGGTCAACTCGACGACACCCAATCCGGGACCAAGATGTCCCCCGCTTGTGGCTACGGTTTGCAGATGCTTTTCGCGAATTTGTCTGGCGATTTGCTGAAGCTGATAAATCGACAGACCGTGCAACTGGTTTGGGTGGGTTAATTCACTCAGATGCATACCGGGATATCCTTCGGATGACGTGATCGGTAGTTTGTCTACTTTCTCTTAACACTGTAGTTCATTGAGGGGGACGATTCGGCGGGGCGTCATATTTCATCTTACAGAGAAATGAGAACCAACGAATCTGCAATTTGCCAAACTGCCCCACCAAGGAAGGCTGCTTTGGGTGCACCCAAGGTTTTTGATCTGTCGTTTTTGATCTGTTATTGCCGCGACTTTCAATCCCTCAATCTATTAGCAACCGATTAGACATGCCCAGCACTCATCCGTGCTCTTGACTGTTCTCATTTCAGGTTTGTCGCCCTCTACCCCTCCCTTATGTCACAATTTTCTCTAAAGCCAGACTGTCACTTCGTAATTACTATGCCTAACCTGATGAGAGTTTTTCGGTTGCCTGTCGCGCAGGTGATCACAGCGAGTCTTGTTGCCCTTGCCGTGCCGCTTCCTCCGGAGTTGCATATGGCATTCATCGTTCCGGCTCATGGAGCGGTGCTGGATGATTTATTTGAACGTCCAGAACCCAATCTTTATCGGCTTTGTGCGGCTGATCTTGCTCGTGCCAATGTGCCAACGGCGGTGGTGGCCGAGGCATGTTCTAATGCAGTGCGCCCCGATGATTTGGGCGTGTGTGTGCGTCGTATGGCAGAAGTTCAGGTGGCGGGGGTGGATGCGTTGTCTGTTTGTCGTCAGGTTCGACGCCCCCTAGAAGCCGCAACCTGTGTAGTCGATATTGGGCGGCAAGCTGCTCAAACCGCATTTGCAGATGTGCTAGACAGTTGCCGTCGTACGCTTTTACCGGCAACGTTTTCTCGGTGTGTCGTAGGGTTGAATAATGACCTTAACATTGCGACAAAGCAAGCGATCGCAACCTGTCTCGATACGAGCGATCGCCCCCGCGATTTGGTACCTGTAACAATCCCTAGCTCTGATCTGCCGCCAGCCGTTCCAACGATTACTCCTTCTGCGAGTCCGTCAACACCGGGCACCCCCTTACCACCCGGCTCATCGCCTGTACAACCTAGCCCAACGCTCAACACGCCGCTTCCTCAACGAAATTAGTTGCTACCCTCATTGTCACCAGAAGCATAACTTTTTCGTCACGGAATGCTGATGCTGCTAATCGAGTTCGGAAAGTTATGCTTCTAGTACTCAAGAAATGAGACTGAATTTAAGAGGATGAAGGAATGTCAATCTGATTCCTAATCTTCAATCAGAGCCGACCTCATTATCACCTTTACGATTGAACAGGTTTGTCCTGAATCTCAGCCAAGCTCAAAAATACGAGTTCGTTATTCAAGTTGTGGAAAGAAAGTTGAGCAAGGAAAATCTAGCCAGCTACCTTGAACAATCCTCGATAACCTGTTCCTAATCCAAAAAATTGAACCGACGGAACTGTGATGCTTCCCAGGGATAGCTTCGGCACAATTGAGAAAACCGATCTAAAATCGACAGACTACGCCAAAATGGTAGCTCGCCCCGAAGCAACTTCACCGGGCTACAAATTGTAACTCACGAATCAGTGTCTCAATGCTTGATATTCAAAAACTTCTAGCCGAAGAGCTTTCCCTTCGCCCAGCGCAGGTGAGCAGCGCATTAGACCTCTTTGCAGAAGGAGCAACTGTTCCATTTATTGCGCGATATCGCAAAGAGCGGACGGGCGAACTCAATGAGATCCAACTGCGGGATCTCAGCGATCGCTACACCTATTTAACGGAAGTAGAAGAGCGCAAGAAAAGCATTCTCGACTCGATTGAATCTCAAGGAAAACTAACTCAAGATTTGAAGACTAAAATTGAAACTTGTCTGCAAAAAAATGAGTTAGAAGACTTATATTTACCCTACCGCCCAAAGCGACGAACCCGCGCTACGATCGCTAAAGAAAAAGGGCTAGAACCCTTCGCTGCTTGGATAAAATTGCTCAATCAGTCCAACCGTTCTGCTTCATTAGAAGCGGAAGCAACGACGTATGTTTCTGAACAAAAAGGCGTCAAAACACTTGAAGAAGCTTTGCAAGGCGCATCAGATATTTTGGCGGAAGAAGTGTCTGAAAAAGCGAATCTTCGGGCATATGTGCGCGAGTTTTTGTTAGAAACAGGTGCCTTTAATTCGCGCATTAAAGCCGATCATCCTGAAGGAACAACTAAGTTTGAAATGTATCGAACGTTCCAAGCAAAGGTGAGCGCGATCGCGCCTCATAACTTATTAGCGCTCTGTCGTGGCGAGGCAGAAGGCATTTTAGACGTTGCTCTAGTTTTTGATGAGGAAGCGATTCAACACTATTTAGAAACCCAAGAAATTTTCAGCAAAGCGCAACCCGTTCGCGAGTTTTATCGCAAGATGCTGAAAGATATGTTTAATCGCTTGATGCGAAACTCATTGGTCGGCGAAGTCAGGGCAGAGAAAAAACTAGAGGCGGATATCGAATCGATCAAAACCTTTGAAACAAACTTACGGGAATTGCTGTTGTCTGCTCCTGCGGGAATGAAACCGACGTTGGCGCTTGATCCAGGTTTCCGCACTGGGTGCAAAGCTGCCGTTTTAGATCAGACCGGGAAATTTTTACAGTATCAGGCAATTTTTCCGCACACTGGGGTAGAAAAAAGAAAGCAAGCCGCAGCAACGCTAAAGCAACTGATTCAGAACTACAAAATTGAGCTAATTGCAATCGGAAACGGAACGGCAAGCCGAGAAACTGATGAATTTGTGGGAGAAGTATTAGCAACGCTAGAGCAAAAGCCGATAAAAGTCATGGTGAATGAATCAGGGGCATCGATTTACTCGGCTAGTGAAGTTGCGATCGCAGAGTTTCCCGATCTCGACATCACCGTTCGGGGTGCCATTAGTATTGGTCGCCGTTTGCAAGATCCGTTAGCTGAATTGGTCAAACTCGATCCCAAATCGATCGGCGTAGGGCAATATCAGCATGATGTCGATCAAAAACTGCTGAAGAAGAAGCTGGGCGAGACGGTTGAGAGTTGTGTCAACTTTGTTGGTGTTGATCTCAATACGGCATCCAAAGAGTTGCTGACTTCTGTTTCTGGCATTAGCGCTACCATTGCCAATAATATTGTGGCGTATCGTAACGAAAATGGAGCCTTTAGCGATCGCAAGATGTTGCTCAAGGTGCCAAAGTTGGGACCTAAAGCCTTTGAGCAAGCGGCAGGGTTTTTGCGAATTCGCGATGGTAAAAACCCCCTCGACAATACCGCCGTTCACCCTGAGAGTTATCCCCTCGTGAGCGCGATCGCAAAAGATTTATCCGTTCCGCTCAGCCAAACGCCTCAAATTGCAGACCAACTCGGCAAAAACCTGAGAAAATATATCACCGATACGATCGGCGAACCTACCCTACGCGATATCATTCGTGAGCTTGAAAAACCTGGACGCGACCCCCGCGCCGAATTTAAGTACGCCACGTTCAAAGAAGGCATCAAGGAACTCTCTGATCTGCGCGTTGGCATGGAGTTGGAGGGCGTTGTCACTAACGTGGCAAACTTTGGAGCGTTTGTGGATATTGGCGTTCACCAAGATGGGTTAGTGCATGTTTCGCAATTGAGCGATCGCTTTGTTAGCGACCCCAACCAGATTGTCAAAGTGGGGCAAGTGGTGAAGGTGCGTGTCATGGAGATCAACGAAAGTTTGAAGCGGATTGGTCTATCTATGCGAACGGGAGAGAAGCCAGAACGAAGCGCCAGTGCGCCCAAGACAGATCATAAACGTGCTGAAAAACCCACAACGCTCAATGATTTAAAAGCCAAATTTGGCAAGCGTTTGTAAACTGGTTTGTCAAGCTTACCGCAACGTTTCTCGGTCGTGTTCTACGTTTGCGGCTTCCCGGATCGGCGATCGCAGCGCAGGAACCCTGTTGAACTCGCGCCATGTTCAAGTTTACTTGTTGAATATCCCTATTCTCGAATGCTATTGGGTCGTGCAATTCTTCCTTCTCCATCACCTCGTTTAGGGTTCAGTTTTCAACTTTATGGTTTCCGTACAATATGCAGCACTGCCCAAATCATTTAAGTTGTCCCGATCGCAGAATGCTGACGATTAGCCACAGCCCAAGGAAGCTTGCTGCCGCAAACAACACATCGCTCACCCAATACACTTGGCTCGATTGAGTATTGGCAGAAATGATTGCCGCTCCAATAATCAACGCGCCGACAACCACGCTAAACGACAGGCGATTTGCCGACGAATCTAGGGTGCGGCGGAGCGGCTCAACTTCTCGCACAGACAGATTCCATTGCAGGGTTTCAGACGTGACGCGATCGAGCAACAATTCCACTTGGCGGGGAGATTGGAGAGACAGATTCTTGAGATCCAACGCAGTTCGCAGCAAGGCAACGAGCGGGGCTTCGCCCACGATTTGGCGCTGAAACACTTCGGTCATCATCGGGCGGAGCTTGTTTGGAATGTTGAAGTTTGGATCAAGCGATCGCGCAATGCCTTCTAGATTGGCGATCGCTTTGGCGCACAGTCCCAAATTTCCGGGAATCCGGATCTTATTATTGCGCGCCACTTGCAGCACTTCATACACCAGCTTGCTGAAGTTGACTTGAGTAATATTTAAGCTGTAGTAGCGGCGGAGTAACTGATCAAATTCGGTTTGGAGTTTGACGCGGTTGATCGGGTTAACCGAGGGCGCAAGTTGCAAAACGAGTTGAGTGCAGCGCTGAGCATCGAGATTGACGATCGCTAGCACCAATTCCAACAAAATCTGCTGCGTGCGGGGGTCGATGCGCCCGACCATGCCGCAGTCAAACAGCGCTACTCGCCCATCGCGCAGATAAAACAAGTTGCCAGGATGAGGATCGGCATGAAAGAAGCCATCTAAGCAAATCTGCTGAAAGAACGCCCGCAGCAGCAGGGTAGAAATTTCTTCCCGTTCGCGATCGCTATCACCCTCAAAGGCGGGATTGGCAAACGTGGCAGCCAGCAGGGGAACGCCATCGAGCCATTCCATGACGATCAGCTTGTCGCTGGTAAATTCCCAGTAAATCTCTGGAACGGTGATCTGTTTGGGGTCAAACCAGCGCGTGTTGCTCAAGTTTTGGCGTAGCTGATCGGTGTAATGGGCTTCTTGGGTGAAGTCCAGTTCGGTTCTGAGGGCTTGGGTAAATTCTTCTGCGATCGCAACAATATCGTAGTACTGCCCAAAGTCGGTTTGTGCCACCAGTCGGGCAATCAAGCGAATCAAGGTAATGTCTTGCTCGATCACTGCCGACAAGCCCGGACGCTGCACCTTCAGCGCCACCTCACGACCATCTTTCAACGTTGCCCGGTGAGTTTGAGCGATCGAGCCTGCTGCCACAGGCTGCAACTGAATGGCTGAAAAGGTTTCGTCTAGCGGTAAGTGGAGTTGCTTTCGCATGACAATCTCAATCTCTGCCCACTCGACCGGCGGCACTTCTGCCTGAAGCGTAGACAGCGCCTCAATGTAGTCAGGGGAGAGCAAATCAGGGCGAGTGCTCAGCAACTGACCTAACTTGACATACACCGGACCTAGCTCTACCAAAATATTTCGCAGCACCTTGGGCGGGGGGAGCTTTGGCTCATCTACTTTGCCGCCGGTGAGCAGACGTCGCATGTAGTCCCAGCCATTGCGGAGCACAACTTCAACGATTTCTCCTTGGCGAGAACCAGTCTGAACGATGCGTGAAAACATAGTAGAAATTGTGTAGATGTCAAGATGCGCGTCATCGGCAGTCTTCCTCACCGTAGCTTAAATCTGGCTTGCTGAAAGGGAAATTGCTCTCTAGATAGAAAGGGGGGGACTGATCGGCGCTCAAACAGGGGGGTAAACCGTCCTGATAACCGCCCCTCAAGTGCCGAAAAACGAGCTAGGGTGAGATTATCGATCGGGTTGAAAGCGAGATGCGGCTATGAATCGAATCTGGAGTGTCGCTGGGAAGGTGACAGGCAGTTTGTTTTTGGTAAGTGGCGGAACTGTTTCCATCGGCATTGTGTTGGCGATGCTGTTGAGCCACCCACCGGGATGGGCGATCGCAATCCTTTACACGCTGCTGATCTTTTTTGGCTTAGCGCCCTCTGCGATCGGGGGACTGCTGCTTTACATGAGTTCGATTGCTAAACGCCGCTCGATTCAAGATCGCTTCTTCCGTTTGCTGCAATTGAATCAAGGTCGAATTTCCCTCGTTGAGTTTGCTAGTGCAGCGCGGCTAGAACCTGCGATCGCGCGGCGGCATCTTGATCAGTGGGCACGAGAGTGCTTTGCCGACTTTGAAGTGACGGATACGGGGGATGTATATTACATCTTTTCAACCGAACCGCTTAAGCTACGCTCTGCTACTGGATTTGAAGCCTTTCGCCAAGCTTTGCGCGAGTTAGATCGCTCGTTCTGATCCTGTTTCTTTAGAGAGAAAGAGGCGCGATCGCAGGTGAGGACGATCGGGTTTGCTGCTACTGGGGGCGTTTAAGCCGATCAATTTCTTGCTGAAGTTCTTCAATTTGCTGCCGCAAATGAACTGCATCTTCTGGCTGGGCATCTACGTTAACAGCCCCTTCTGACCCGGCTCGGCTGTAGGTGCCTTGGCGAATCTGCTGAAATTCGGGTGAGGTAGACCACTCTTGCAGATAGCGGACGCGCTCAACGGTGAAGGGATGAGTGAGAAAAATGCCGCTCGACACGTCGTTGTAAAGAAAGAATTTATAGACCTGGTTGAGATTGTCTTGATCGAGAGTGTGGTAGCGATCGCTCTGTTTGGCAAATTCTTCAATGCTGAGTTCGTGGGCATATTTTTGGCTGCCGCCCGCCAAACGCATCATGCTGTACAGGACAGGGTTGAGGTCATCCATCACTAGCAACGCCGCCCGATCGGCAGAGAGTTCGGCTTTGCGGAGCCATTCATAAAACGAGAGGAGCAATCCGGTGCTGATCAGGTTGCTGAGTCCGAAGGTGAAGTCGGCCAACCCTGCGATCGCCATGTTCACCCACATTGCCATCTGAGTTAGGGTGGTGTGCCCACATTTGAGGTGACCCAGTTCGTGGGCAATGACAGAGCGTAATTCTGCTTCGCTCAACAGATCCAGCAAGGCAGTGTTTAAGACGACGCAGGGGCGTTCTTGCCCAAGGGCGTAGGCATTGACTAGGGGGGCTTGAGAGACGAATAAAGCCGGTTCTGAGGCAATATCCAACGATTGCAAGCATTCCCGAAAGATTTGGTAAATGCTGGAATATTGACGGACGCCGACTTGAATGCTGTTTCCGGTGAGATACACCAGGCGCGGACGCTCGTAGACAAACTCGATGAATTTTCGGGCTACGAGATCGAATCCGGGAACGCTGCGGAGGGTTTGTTCGGCTTGGTAATCTAGCGGGTGGCGAAAGGCGGCGCTAGAAATTCCGGGATAGGTGGGCATGGGGAAAAGGAATAGGGCAGCGACTCTTTATTTTAGACCTTCGACTTCCATAGCAATCCTTTTTAAGATGTAAAAGTTTAAGGTGTAAAAGCTGGAGGGCAGGAACGCGCAAAAGTAAACATCCCTCTCCTAGGGAAGAGGGAACTAGAGGGCTTGCTTCCTTTCTCGAAGTTATTTAACCCCCGATCCTAAGCGGCGTTGGGCTTTCT
Organism: Myxacorys almedinensis A; assembly: GCF_010091945.1. Lineage (GTDB taxonomy): Bacteria > Cyanobacteriota > Cyanobacteriia > Leptolyngbyales > Leptolyngbyaceae > Myxacorys > Myxacorys almedinensis. The sequence continues at coordinate 83,535 of NZ_WVIE01000014.1, read as the reverse complement.
CAAGTTGCTTTTGGGCAAAGACATCTCGCGGATTAAGCTGGCTGGCTTTGCGATAGTTTGCGATCGCGTCATCGACTTTATTTTGCTGATACAGCACATTGCCTAACCCGAAGTAGGCATCTGCCACCGTAGGATTGAGCCGGATAGCGGTTTGGTAGAGCGCGATCGCTTCTACTCGTCGCTGGTCTTCGTTGGAACTGTCGCTGATAACGCTGGCATAGTTGAACGTTGGATCAAGGCGAACCAGTTCTCGCGCCGAAATCGCGATGCTCTCTTCGATTTGGTTTTGCCAGATGAGCGCATTTCCCAAATCAACATAGGCTTTGTAGCTCCAAGGTTTATTGGGTGCTGATTGGATCAGGGCGCGAACGGTGTTGAGTTGGGCGACTAGGGCATCGCGATTGGCGCTCATGGTTTTGATTTGCGATCGCAGGGTTCGGATGTGGTGCGATCGCACGGTTTGGATCTGCGATCGTTGTGCCACGGCTTTATCCAAATAGCCCTGAAGAGTGCTATTTCCAGGAGCCGCTTGGACGGCTTGTCGATATAAAACAATTGCCTCATCTAGCTGACCCTGATCATGCAAAACGCTTGCTAATCCTGTGAGGGCACTGAGGTTTTTCGAGTTAAGCTCAATCGCCTTTCTAAAAACGTGTTCGGCTTCAAGATAACGATCTTCTTTTCTTGCCTCCCATCCTTTTTTCAGGAGTTGATTGATACTTTCTGCCCCCAAAACTTGAGGAACTCCTACTACTAAAAGAGATAACAAAACAACGGGAACAACTTGTGCGAGTTTCATTTTACCTATGTCGAATGTGGTCGTAGACCGCCGTGTAATTCTTGGCGGGATCATGCCAAGAATAATCATACTCCATTCCTTGAATTGCAAGCTTCTCAAATTTGCTGCGATCGCTACCCCACAAGTCAAAAGCGCGACCCAATGCTGACTCTAAAGCGTTAGTATCAGTCTCATAAAATACATAGCCATTCCTCGTTTCTAGCGGATGATTCTGATCGTAATCACGGTCGAAAACAGTGTTAACTAATCCTCCGACCCCCCGCACAATGGGCACGGTTCCATACTTCAAGCTAATGACTTGTGTCAAACCACACGGTTCGTAATTGCTAGGAACAATAATTAGATCTGATCCGGCATAAATTAGATGAGATAATTCTTCATTAAAACCAAGCTCGATATGGCAATCTGGGTTGTTATTCAGGAAGTTCTTTTCATGATGAAACCAATCGTTAATCTTCGCTTCTGTTGCCGATCCAAGTAATATAAACTGCGCGCCTCGATGCAGCGAATAATACATCGCATGATGCACAAGATGAACGCCTTTTTGATCGTCTAAACGCCCGATATAACAAACAATTGGCTTTGTTTCGTTGCGGAGTAAAAGACGTTCTCTGAGGGCTTTAGTGTTGTATCGTTTCTGCTCAAAGGTGTCTTTGCTGTAGGGCTGCGGAATGTAGCGATCGCACTCTGGGTTCCAGAAGGTGTAGTCTAGCCCGTTGAGAATGCCGCCAAATTTATCTTGATAGCGATCGAGGGTGGAACCCAAGCCATAGCTGATATCTGTGTGCCGTGCTTCCCAAGCGTGGTGCGGCGATACCGTGTTGACGTAATTGGCGTATACAATGCCGCCTTTCATCAGGTTGATGGCAAACGGGTTGAAGTTATCCCGCAGTTTGTCAGAGTCAAAGTAGTATTCTGGGCGGTTTAAGTTGGTGGCTGTTAAGACTTCGGTTCCGGCTGTGCCTTGGTGCTTGAAATTGTGAATCGTGTAGCAGACCCGCTGGTTTTCCATGCCGTGGTATTTGTAGATTTCGTACAGCAGCACGGGCACTAAGCCGGTCTGCCAATCGTGGCAATGAATCACATCGGGGCGTTTGTTGCTTTGCTGCAAAAATTCCATGGCGGCTCTGCTAAAAAAAGCAAAGCGCAGGTTGTCGTCGTTGCAGCCGTAGTAGCAGCCGCGATCGAAGTACCTGTCCTGAGAGTGGGGTTCGATAAAGAAGCACAGTTGCCCATGCACCCAACCGCAGTAAACAGAGCAATGCACTTTGCCACCAAACCAAGGCACCAACAGATCGTCGTAGGCGCTGTGCAGCCCCCAGATGTGGTCATATCTCATGCAGTCGTATTTGGGTAAGACAACCTCGACGCAGTGACCTTGGGCTTCGAGTTCGCGGCTTAGCCCATAAACGACATCTCCCAACCCTCCCGCTTTGATCACGGGCGCGCATTCCGAGGCGATTTGGACGATATACATTTCTACCCTCGCTTAACAAAAATTTATTTCTTGCGTCTTCCATTCAATACGGAAGGTTTCTCTTTTGCAAGCCGAACCCGACGGATAGAGCACTGGATCTAAAATCTTCCGCAAGATTAAGACTGTTAAGGAGAACGATCTAGACTTCAAGAGGAACGACATTGAGCGATCGCACATGACACTGACACAGGTTTGGGGTTCTCTGCTAATTTTCGTGCTGTGCCCGGTTTTGGGCGGGCTGCCACTCATTGAGTGGATCACCTATGCGCTGGCTCGAAAACGGTTGAGTCGCATTGGGACAAAGAATGTTAGCGTTTCAGCCGCGTTCTACCACGGCGGAAAAGTGGCGGGAATTTTGGCGGTGGTGTCGGAGGCGTTAAAGGGAATTCTGGCGGTGGTGTTGGCGCGATCGTTCTTCCCGAATCAGCCTGAATGGGAACTGATTGCGCTGATTGCCCTTGTGTTTGGGCGCTATTGGATCGGCAAAGGCGCAGGCACCACCAATGTAACGTGGGGCTACATTGTGCATGATCCGATCACGGCGTTTCTGACGTTTCTAATTGGAGGTATTGGATTTACGATTTTACGAGAGCGGCAGCTAGGGCGGTTTGCAGTGCTGATGTTGTTTCCCCTGATCACCGCTGCCCGACATATGGACTCAGCCTTGATTGGGGCGTCTATTTGCCTAGCAGGGCTGATGGGATGGATTTACACTCAGATGCCTGACGATCTTGATCTGCAACCCAATACGGCTCAGACCGATTCACAAACCATGTTTAAATTTTTTCGCGGCGATCGCGCTATTTTGTCCCTCGACCAACCGCTGCGCGCCGATAAAGTGGGCGAAAAAGCGGCGACGCTTTCCCGGCTCAAACTGTTGGGCTATCCGGTGCCGATGGGGTGGGTGCTGCTGCCCGGAGATGACCCACAGCCGTTGATCGAGCGCTTGCAGCCGTCGGAGCAAGATCCGTTGGTGGTGCGATCGTCAGCGATTGGCGAAGATTCAGAACTGGCATCGGCAGCCGGACAGTATGAAACGGTGTTGGGCATTACGCAGCGATCGCAGTTGTTACCCGCTATTACCCACTGTTTGGCGTCGTACGATCAGCCTGCTGCGGTGAACTATCGCCGCGATCGCGGCATGTCTGACACGTCCATGGTGGTGCTGATTCAGCAGCAAGTTCGGGGCGTGTTCTCAGGGGTTGCCTTTAGCCGCGATCCGATCGCTCGTCAAGGCGATGCCGTGGTGATCGAAGCGTTACCGGGAAGCGCCGATCGCGTGGTATCGGGGCAAGTGACGCCAGAAAGCTATCAAGTCTTGGTGTCTGGGGCGCTAGCTTCAGATTGGAGGCTGCCCGACGAGCAAACCCTAGAAGTGCAAGGGCGGGGAAACGTGCCGCCGCGATTAATTCAGCAGGTGGCGTATCTAGCTCGACATCTAGAACAGCACTATCACGGCATTCCTCAAGATATCGAGTGGAGTTATGACGGGCAAACGCTGTGGCTGCTGCAATCGCGACCGATCACAACCTTACTGCCAATTTGGACTCGTAAGATCGCCGCCGAAGTGATTCCGGGGGCAATTCGTCCGTTAACGTGGTCGATCAATCGTCCGTTAACCTGCGGCGTTTGGGGAAGGTTGTTTGCGCTGGTTTTGGGCGTGCGATCGCAGGGACTAGATTTCAACGAAACCGCCACTCTCCATTATTCTCATGCCTACTTTAATGCCACGTTGTTGGGGCAAACATTTCTGCGAATGGGGCTGCCACCAGAGAGTTTAGAATTTTTAACTCGGGGCGCAGCGTTCAGTAAACCGCCGCTATTCTCAACGCTGAAAAATATTCCAGGATTGCTAAAGTTAATTGGTCGAGAATTGAGATTAGAGAAAGATTTTCAACAAGAAGCACAACACTATTTTTCGCCTGCATTAACACAATTTGCAACCTATCCTACAACAGAACTTTCTCCCTTAGATGTGTTGAAGCGAATCGACACTATTTTAGATCTGCTCAAACGGGCGACTTATTACAGTATCCTTGCACCGCTAAGCGCAGCGTTACGAGCGTCGATGTTTAAAGTTGCAGAAGACGAGATTGATAATAGCCGAACGCCGGAAGTTGCGGCACTGCGATCGCTGCAAGACATTGCCACCTGTGCCAGAGCACTCGACAGCGCAACCGCCCTCAACACAGAAACCATGGACGCGGCTCATCTGTTTCAACAGCTAGAACAGACGCCCCAAGGGCAGCAGGTGTTGGGCAAATTTGAGGCGTTTCTAGAGCAATATGGCTACTTGAGCGAAGTTGGAACGGATATCGCCGTCCCCACTTGGAGAGAAGATCCAACGCCGCTCAGGGCAGTGTTTGCTCAGTTTTACCTCAATCCTACCGAGCGATCGCAGACGCCCACGCCGCGATCCGGGCAAAGTGTGCCCCGGCAAAAATCGCGGGTACAACGTCGAGTCGATCTAAAAGGACGGGTGACGGAAGTGTACAGCCGGTTGTTGGCTGAGTTGCGCTGGAGTTTTGTGGCGCTAGAACAGCACTGGTTGCAATCTGGGGTGCTAGAGCGACCGGGTGATATTTTCTTTCTCACCTACGACGAGGTTCGACATGCCATCGACGCAGAGCCTGCTTCCATCGGCTCTCGTGAGATTGAGCACCGCCGCGATCGCTTTGAGCACGATCGCCACCTCGCCCAAGTTCCACAGTTGGTCTATGGAGACGACCCGCCCGCACCAAAGCTCGAAACGTGGCAAGCCTCCGAAACCCTGCAAGGCATTGGTGCCAGCCCAGGGCAGAGAGAAGGACGCATTCAAATCCTGCGATCGCTCTCTGCCGCAGTTCGCCTTGATCGCGATACGATTTTGGTCGTTCCCTACACCGATTCGGGCTGGGCGGCAATTTTGGCACAGGTCGGCGGATTGATCTCAGAAGCAGGCGGCAGGCTTTCCCACGGGGCGATCGTCGCGCGGGAATACCGCATCCCCGCTGTGATGGATATTCCCAACGCCACCAGTCTCCTGCGCGACGGGCAACAGGTGCGAATCGATGGGCAACGTGGCACAGTTGAAATTTTGTAGCCCCAGTGCCCCATCACCCCGCCTCAACTCCTTCGACCTTGCAGAGGCTCCGCAGATGAGAAACTGCTGCAAAAATGCTCGATTTTTCTGAAAATGTCGTAAACTTTTGTTAATAGCAATGGGTTAATAATACCGCCTGCACCGCCATGACGACTCCCGGATTTGGAAAGAAAGTTCATAAAGAAAAAAAGCAGTCTCAGGGCACCTCAAAGCGAGACCAAGCCTCGAAGCAGTACGATGAGTTTAAATCGAGTGGGCTGCCAGAATATGAGATTTACATGCGCGTCAAAGATAAAAAGCCGTGGTTTCCCGTAGGCGCGATCGCGGTGAAACGCTCTAGTCAGATCAACGCGGCGATCTACGGCAACGAAGAAGAACTCCTCAAAGGCGCATTTCGGCTATTTCCAATCTTGCGGAAGAATCAGGGCAATTTGGACTATGGTTATCGCCTCAAAGAATTTAAAGATGAAGAGATCGAGCTTGCCACCCGTCCGCCTGCCACTGTGTTAAACGGGGTGCAGCAAGCGATCGCACAAGTGGGTGACAAAGTGGGTTCACTGTTCAAGAAAAAAGACTAATTTCATGTTCTCAGGATCGGCAAAGCAATAGCGCCAGCCCAAACTCGACTTTATCTAGTCGAAACCAGCCGGGTTTAGGCTGCCCGTTCCCGACGCAGGGGTAGACGAGACCTGGGTAGTGGGGGATTCTCTGCCGCAACTGCTCATCGCTACCAGCGCGGCTGCTACAGCAACTCTAGTTAGAAATGTGCGACGGCTGAACACGATTGCGAATCGTGTTGCCAAAAAAAGCAGCCGATTGGGAACCAAATGCAGCAGCAAATGCCTGATCCAACCCCCCCCGCTTCTTTGATCAACTCTTGGCAGAGCCGCTTGCGATCGGGCGAGCCATCGCTAACATTGTGCAAAAATAGGGCTTCTTTGAGTTCAACTTGGGTCAGCGTGTCAGCAAGATCTAGGGCTTGCGGTTGGTAAAGTCCCATCGTGATCAGATCGTCAATTAGATCGGTGGGCGTTTGCGGCATTCCCTCCGTAAAGCGCCAATGCTCATCTGAGACATGCTGCCCCCCGCACGGGCAATTACCCGATCGTTGCAATGGTTGTTCTAACCGCGAATTGTAGACTTACAAAACGGTAAGATATCGGTAACCAGCGAAATCGGGGTCGGCACGATATTTAGCCTTTTGTTTCCGGTTTAGTGCTTTTTCGTTTCTCACCTACCAAGTCTTGAGAGTGCCGATCGTCTAGAGTCTTGGTCTAGCACCTTATTATTGCCAACGGTATAGCTTATGAGCTTTGATCTCAGTCATCTGTTTTTAGAGGGCAACGCGCCTCAGCACGAAATTGAACCTGATCTTGAGGTTGCAGGCGCGATCGATGCTTTTACGAGTTTAGAAGAAATTGACCCAACCGCAGACTGGGCAGACGTGTTGGCTGCATCTTGGGGAGTTCCATGCTCTGCATCGCCCATAGACTTATAGTTAGCGTAGACTTATAGTTAGCGTATAGTCAGCGCTCCGCCGATTTCGCTTTCATCGCTTTGGCTGAGATAGGCTTAGGTGCGATCGCGCTGAGCGGCATATCCGAACAATCGCTATACCTGCTATATGCTATGAGGCATGCTATGAGGCAGCCTGTAGCCATCACAGCGCTTGTTTTTCCGGCGGTTTGGGAGCGGGTTTTGATTTTAGAACGGCACTACTAAAACCCTATTTCCCAATACAAAATCGGCTGAAAATTCGATTTAAAACCGATTCGGTCACATCTTCACCCAAAATTTCACTGAGAGACTGAATGGCCATTCTTAGATCGATCGTCCAAAAATCTAAGGGGAGTTGATCTGCGATCGTAGCTTGCACTTGTTGAAGCGCTATTTTTGCGTTGGTCAAGGCAGCCGCTTGGCGCTGATTAATCGCAACGTCGAGATTAGCTGCTTGAAGTTGCCCAGTTTGGAGGGTTGATAAGATCGTCTGCTCTAGCTGATCAATGCCGTGATGGTGAGCGGCGGCGGTGTGAACTGTTTTTTGGATGAATGGGGGAGAGTCAGGAGGGTGGGCAGGGTCAATTAAATCGATCTTGTTGATCACAAGAATTAAGGGACGGTCGGCACTTACCTGGTCATAAATTTCTTGATCGGCGACCGTCCAGCCTGCTTGTGCGTCGATCGTCAACAACACCAAATCGGCGCGTTGGGCAGCAGAGCGCGATCGCGCTACGCCAATTTTCTCGACTTGATCTTCGGTTTCGCGAATGCCAGCCGTATCCAAAACTTGCACTGGAATCCCGCCAACGACAAGCTGAGACTCAACCACATCGCGGGTCGTGCCTGGAAGAGCAGTGACGATCGCGCGATCGCTGCGGCTCCAAGCGTTCAAAAGGCTCGATTTTCCAACATTCGGGCGACCCACGATCGCCACTTTCAGCCCCGTCCGCAGCAGTTCGCCTCGGTCTGCCGTTGCCAATAGTTGCGTCACATTGTCTAGCACCTGTTCTAGTTGCGATCGAATGGCAGATTCATCCAACGGGGGCAGATCGTCTTCAAAATCAATCCGGGCTTCAACCTCTGCCAAAATGTCTAAACAGTTAGCTCGGAGGTGGCGAATCGGAGCGGCTAATTTGCCTTGCAACCCTGCGATCGCGCTTTGAGCCGCTTGCTGCGATCGCGCCCCAACCAAATCTGAAATGCTTTCAGCTTGAGATAGATCTAATCGACCGTTTAGAAATGCTCGCAGCGTAAATTCTCCGGGTTGGGCTAGTTTAGCACCCTCCTCAAGGCAAAGGTGTAAGACTTGCTGAACTGCCATAATTCCACCGTGACAGTGAAATTCAACCACGTCTTCGCGAGTGTACGATCGCGGGGCAAACATCAGCAACAACAACGCTTCATCGATAATCGTTTGTGTTTTTGGATGACGAATAAATCCGTATAAAATGCGATGGGTGTCCCACGGTTGCTGACCCGGAGCATGAAACAGGATTTGCGCGATCGCAGTAGCTTTTTCGCCAGATAGTCTGACAATGCCAACGCTGCCCTGTTCGGGCACAATTGCAGTTGCGATCGCGGCAATAGTTTCTCTCATCGGATATCAGATTTCCAATCGGAATTGACTAAGCTAGTTAAGATATGATCCTCCCACTTCCCATTAATCAGGAGGTAATCTCTAGCATAGCCTTCTATCACAAATCCTAGCTTTTTTAGCACACTCGCACTCCGCCGATTGTGGGGCATATAATTGGCATTAATTCGATGCAAATTTAACCCCTCAAACAAATATTGAATTCCCGGCTGCAACGCTTCCGACATGTAGCCATTTCCCTGAGCTTTTTTAGCAAGACTATAGCCCAAACTGCACGAATAAGAGACGCCCTGAACCATTTGCGTAAAATTAGCTGTCCCAATCACTTTTTTAGGCTCTTCTTGATTAAATATAAACAGCCGAAGCGAGCGATCGTACCCAAACTCAATAAGGCTTTTCTCGATTTGCTGTGCCCAAAAATCTTTCATGTAAAAGTTTCTGGGTCGAACGGGTTCAAAGGGTTCGAGAAAGGCTCTATTTTCTTTATAGTACTCAAGCACTGAGGAAACATCTTGTTGAGACAACAACCGAACAATCAGCCTTGAAGTGACAAAAACGGGGGGTTCTAGCATTCTTTTAGAACTCTCTACGAGCGAATTCTAGTCAGCAAATCATAGAAAGGTTGCCAATCATCTTGTTGCACAATTGGCTCCCAAATTGCCTCAATCTCTGGACGGACTAATCCGACTTCGGAGTTATATTGGCGCAAGCGATCGCTGATTTGTGTAGGATCATCTGCAACAAGATTTAGGGCTAAATGATATGTTTCTCGCCATTGATTCAATAAATTTATAAACTCGTCAGAAAGCGTGACTTCGCTGAACATATAGCTGGGGTTTTCTCGCCACTGGGGTGAAAATTGATCCGTCAGTTTCCAAAAGAAATCGTGATAGTCAACCTGAGATTCCTTTAAAAACTGAACGGTTAGCACTACCAACTTTTTTGCAATAGAATCTTCTACCTGATCAAATCCTAATCGGTAAAGCATCCTTTGCTGATACGCTTCTTCGTAATACTGATCGAATGCAGATAGGCTCGTTTCTAAATCAGGTAATGCAATCACTCGCTTTAATGGAGCTTGCAACATCTCTAAATTCCAACGGCAGATAGAGGGTTGATTGGCGTAACTATAGCGCCCATAGTAATCGAAATAAGCGGCTGTAAACGTTGGATCATAACTTGGAATAAACCCGTAAGGACCGTAATCAAAACTTTCTCCTGTAATCGACATATTATCGGTATTCAAAACTGCGTGGCAAAATCCAGCCGCCATCCATTGGGCGACTAGCGTTGCCGTTCGCCGAACTAATTCTGAATAAAATAAGGCGTAGCGATCGCGATCTTCTAGCAAATGTGGATAGTAATAGTCGATAACATGATCTAGCAACACCGCGATCATATCTTTGCGATTTAGCCGATCTAACCGCTCAAATGTGCCAAAGCGAATGTGCGATCGACTGAATCGAATCATTACCGACGATCGCGTCGGAGATGGCTCATCTCCTCGCCAGAGCCGTTCGCCCGTTTCGATCAAACTCAGGCATCGCGATGTCCGAACCTTCAACCGATGCAGCATTTCTGCCGCCAACACTTCTCTGACGCCGCCCTTGAGAGTCAGCCGCCCATCCCCGCCTCTAGAGTAGGGCGTTCTTCCCGATCCTTTGGTTCCAAAGTCATACAGTTCGCGATCGCGGCTCTCTACCGATGCACCGCCCCCCCGAACTTGACCATACAAAAAGCCTCTGCCATCCCCCAACGCTGGATTGTATTCCCCAAACTGGTAGCCGTGGTAGCGCATGGCTAAAAATGGCTCTCGCCCTTGAAACTTGCCGAAGGCTTCAATAAAGTGCTGATCGCTCACTGTTTGCGGGTCAAGCCCCAACTGTGCCACAACATCGTTATTGCGAAATCGTACAATGTGCTGCGGAAACTCTGCCGCCGCCACAAGCTCAGAAAAATCGTTTCCCAAACGCTCGAAGGCAGGCTCGTAGTTGAGTGCTAGTAACGGATTGTGCTTAGCGATCGAAGACATGAATGGCGAAGAGGTAGTTTCTTCGATCCTAAAGCTTATTTGCAGTTCGCAGGTAAGAAATTGCTGTTTCTCATGGGATGGGAGATCCTCATTAAGACATAAATTATCCAGATTTTGTACACAGTATACAAAATTGCCGCTTAAATAGGATGAAACGATGGCTCCGCATTCGCTGATACCCCAGTGCCAAATTACTCGTTTTTTGTATCAGAAACAACAAACAAATATCGATAAACTGCTCCTGTACCAATTTCAAGGACAGGAACGCAGCCATCGCAAATTAAGCTACAAATTAAGGATTTTCTATGCCATCGACCAGCCCCCGCGCCGCCAAGCCCCCTGTAGCCAAACAAACTGTAGCCAAACAACCTCAACTGTTGTATGGGCTAGACGATCGCCCTCCGGTGAGAGAGTCTCTTTTTGTCGCAGTGCAGCATGTCTGTGCCATCTTTATTCCCATCGTGACGCCAGGGCTGATGATCGCAGGTGCTTTGGGGCTAGATGCCAACACCGCCAGCTACATTTTAGGGATGTCGCTCTTTGTGTCTGGGCTGGGTACGTTCATTCAGGTGCGCCAGTTTAGAGGGATCGGCTCTGGCTTGCTCAGCATTCAAGGAACGAGTTTTGCGTTTGTGACTCCAATTTTAGCGATCGCAGCAACCTCGCTTCAGCAAGGAAAAACTTCGGAAGAAACGCTGTCGCTGATCTTGGGGCTATGTTTTTGCGGTTCCCTGGTTCCGATCGTGTTGAGCCGATTTTTGCATTTAACCAGCAAACTCTTTACGCCCCTAGTGACGGGCACGGCAGTCACGCTGATTGGGTTGTGCTTGGTGAAGGTGGGTATGTTTTATATGGCAGGTGGCGGGGCAGCCGTTGCGATCGCAGCCCATGACCCTGATAGCCCCCTCGCGTTTGGCAGTTTACAAAACTGGGCACTTGCGATCGCGGTGTTTGCGATCGTCGGTGGGTGTAGTGCCAGTTCCAACCGCTATCTTAGAATGGGATCGATTATCGTTGGGTTGCTAACTGGTTTTGTAGCTTCTATAGGTTTAGGCATTGCAGACTTTAGCCACCTTAGCAATTTACCTTTGTTAAATGTTCCGATGCCGTTCCGATTTGGCTTAGCGTTTGACGGAGCAACTTTCATTTCTTTCATCATCATTTATCTGGTTCTGACGCTCGAAGCGTTGGGTGATATCACTGCTACATCCCTGGTTTCTGACCAGCCCATTGAAGGAAATGTTTATATTCATCGGCTCAAAGGGGGTATCTTGGGCGATGGCATCAATTCGCTCATTGCTTCGATTTGCGGTACGTTTCCAATTGTGACTCCGGCTCAAAATAATGGCATCATTCAGCTTACAGGGGTTGGCAGTCGGTATATTGGGTTTTATGTTGCAGGAATTTTAGCTTTTCTGGGTCTATTTCCGTGGGTGGGCGGAGTGCTGTTAGCAATTCCAACATCTGTATTTGGCGGAGCTATTATGTTGATGTTTGGTAGCGTTACCGTTGCCGGATTCAACATTCTCCGCGAAGTTGAAATTGATAACCGAGCATTTATTATCCTGGCTGTTTCGTTAACGAGTGGGCTTGGTGTGACGTTTGCTCCTGAGGCGTTACAGCATTTTCCTAGCGTTGTAAAAAGTGTTTTAGAATCTGGAGTTGCCACTGGCTCGATTTGTGCTCTTGTGCTGAATCTTGTATTACCTCAGTCTGAAAGATTAGTCCCTTTTTCTAGGGCAACAACCGAAACTGAAGTTTTTCCAAAAAGATAAATTATACCAAATTGATTTTCACTGCAACAGATCCTCGCCCCCCCTGCCTACGGCTATCCATTAGACAGAAGCCGATGTAATGTCGAACAGAAGCGGGTTCTAGAAATGGGTTGTGCTAGTTCCAGACCCTGCAAAGGATTCAAGATCTCGCTGACTTTAGAGCATTTGATCGCGGAAATCGAGAGAATCGGAATTCGGCACAGCCGTAGGGGTTGGAATCGGGGAAAACCTGACTGATTAACCCAGCGCAACCCAGCGCTAGAACCCTCATGTTAGTTGGCTTTGCAAGACTTCTGCCTAATGGATAGCTGACTAAAGAGGGGTTGGGGGAGGTCGCACATCTGTAGCATTTACAGATTAATTTGGTATTACCTTGATGAGACGATTAGAAATAAATGATGACAAACACACAAGATTACAAACACACAAGATTACAAACACACAAATTGTCTTGGCTGCTCACAAAAAAGATAGAACAGACTCCTGCTCTATCCGTTTGCTGCTAAATGATTGAGAGATCGTCTACCAATTTGATTTGTAATTCCTCCAAATGTACCTTCCCTCCCTTGCCTTACCATGCCGGAAGCAGCGCGTCATCTGAAGGAATTGCTGTCAAAATCGGTTAGAAACTAAATTGCGTTCTGAGATTGCCGATGTACACCGTTGAATTGCTATCAAAGTTATTAGGGTTAAAGATAGCGTAGAAGGAAGGTACGATCGCAACGTTTCTATTTAGCGGGAAGTAGTACGATGCCTCCAGTTCATACTGCTTACCTCCATCGCCTCTACCAGAAAGGAGAAACTCACGTCCGCTTAAATAGGTGTGAGGAACGAGGAACGAAACGACGCCCAGCGCTCCTTTTTTGCCCAAGTCTGGAAACCCTAAGCCAAGCTGAAACGCCTGCACTTTTACCTCGCCGCTTGCTCGCGCTGCATTCACCGGATCGATCTCTGTGACGCCATAAGAATAGCGCCCAAAAATACCAAACTTGGGGCTAATTAACCAATCAAAGTTGGCAACAAACGCATCTGCGCTAGCATCGTTCAGCGTCCCGCCAAATCCATCATCGGCATAGCCATAGGGCAAGGGTTCGCCCACTGCTCCGCCGATAAAGCCATTGTAGGCACGGAGATTGCTTCGAGCATACAAGAGCCGCAGGGTAAAGGCGTTGGAGGGCGCAAATGCCAGTTCTCCGATCGCCATGTTGGTGCTGTTAAACAGCCCTCTCGCTGGGTTGCTAGATGTGTTGAAGCCCAGCGCCGAGTTCAAGAATTCTGTATTTTCTGCAAGGTAGGCAGCCGTGAACTTAAACTGGGGGCTAATTGTCCAAACTAGAGCAATTCCAGAGCCGCGATCGATTGCCGAGAACAAGGTGCTGCCACTAGAGTTAAAGCTTCCTGCCCCAGTCAGAAAGTTAGTAAATCGATTGCCGTCAAAGTATTTGTAAACATTCAAGCGAGGGCCCACCGCAACCCGAATACTGTCGTTTAGCGGAAAGGTGTAGGACAACTCTCGCAGGTAAACGGCATTTGAGCCAGCTTGCGGGGTGCCGGTTTGATCGGTAAAGGGGGTGCCCCAACTGTTGAAAAAGCCAGCCGATATAAGCTGGTTAGCTGGAGAGCTTGCATTTCCAGCCACCAGTTGCGTAATTAGCGAATCTTTGCCCGTAAACGAGGTGTTGAGCGTTAAGAACAGGTAATTGCTGAGGGTGATGTTGGGTTCGCGGCGCTGAACGCGAGAAGGAATGCCAGTGATGCCACGGCTGGGCGGAAGGTTGGGGTTGTTTGGCTGAGCTAGCGATCGCTCTGTCGTCACATCACCCGATGTAAAGGCACCGGTAAGGTTAACCCACAGTTGCCCGCTCAGTTTCGTGGTTGTAGAAAATTGCTGTCGCTCAAGGGTCGTTGTTCGAGCTTCAAGAGCATCGACTCGCCCGCGCAGGGTTGCCAGTTCTGCGGCAAATTCTTCTTGCAGTTTTTGCAGGGTTGCCAAGTCTTCTTTTTTGACTAAATCGGCAGTAGAAGCCGCGATCAGTTCATTTACCCGATCAAGGCAAGCGTTTAGCCCAGCAGCAAACTCGTAGCGGGTCAGTGCCCGATTTCCACGATAGGTACGATCAGGATATCCCGCAATGCAGCCATAGCGCTCGACGAGAGATTGTAGCGCCTGAAATGCCCAATCGGTTGGTCTGACATCTCCCAACTGCGAGACTGAGGTCACTTGAGACATTTCCGAACGTTCATCAACAGGGGCATCGGCTGACATGCCAGTAACATTAAGGCTACTTTGGTAGTCTTCCGCCATCCTGTGTGTTGGCGTTGATTCGGGTGATGGAAAAGGCGCATCTTCTGGCGATGGCAATTGCGCTATTTTTTGCGACTCTTTCAGCAATTCATGATTTGTAAATTGGCTATCTGTAACCTGTGCATCCAATTTACTTACAAGTTCTGTAGTAGAAACAGGGGACGTTGTTGCTACGATTCCTACGGATGGTTTCGAGAGCGGTTGATGAACGTCTGCCGTGGCTTTGTGGGGCATGACAAAGCCTGCCCATAACCAAACTGGAGTCGTTAGAATCAGACTCCGCATTGCTTTAAGGTTCAACATGATCCTCACACTTTTGTTTTGAGACGATGACAAGAAAGGGTTTGGTTTAGCCGTAGGTATGCCAGCTTTACCCCAATGAATTTGGGCAAAAAGAACCTACTTGAAACCCTCTAGCTGAATGCCTTTAAATTTTGTTAGCCTGCGTTCTGTCTTCAATGTGCCACCTATTAATCTTCACTTCGCTAGACATCTGTATCTTTAGCACCAGGAGTTTGAGAGTGATAGGTTGTTTTAGAGCGATGCAGGGCGAGTCGTTTTCTAGAGCAAATCCACAACAATCGATAATGTAAATTGGCAGTTGTTATGATCTCCACATGTGTTGGAGAAACGGTCGAAGAAATGGCTGACAGATTGACAGATATAAGTTCATAATCGCTAACGGGCAAGGCACAATATAATTTAGACACGTATTTTGTATACAGCAAAAGTTAAATCAAAATTGTAATGTCCATCACAATCATCTCTATAGATTGATCTGTTTGGCGACCTTAAACCCACCTTTAGACTCCAATTTAGACTTTAGTTAGAGGACAAATCGGCTTGACGTTAACCCCGCAGTCTTTGCAGCGATCGCAGTCTCTCCAAGAACAGGCTTACCAAGCCCTCCGCACCTCGATTTTGTCGGGCACCTTGTTTCCTGGGCAACGGCTTGTGGAAACACAGCTTGCTCAGATGTTGCAGGTTAGCCGTACACCGATTCGAGAAGCGCTGAGGCAGTTACAGCAATCAAATCTTGCTGTGATCGATGCCCACGGTGTCATGCGAGTAGCCTTGTTTACGAGCACAGATGCGATGCAGCTTTATGAATGCCGAATTGCGCTGGAGCAAGTCTCGGTGAGTGAAGCGTGTCGCTATGCAACCGACGATCAGCTAAAACAGATCAGCGCCCTGATTCAAAAAGCAGAAAAACTGCTGAGTGCCAAGCCGACCAAATTAACCAACGCTCAGTTGCTCGATGTAGACTATCAGTTTCACCGGGCGATCGCCCAAGCCTCTAGAAACGAGTGGCTGGTGTCGCTGCTTGATCAACTCTTCGATAAAATGATGCTGCTCCGCATCCAAACTATGCACAACAATCCGGCGGTGTTAGAAATTCGGTTAGAGCATCGTCAGGTGTATGATGCGATCGCGGGTCGGGATGCCCAGAAAGCAGTTGCCATGACCAAAGCGCATCTGATTGCCAGCCAAGCGCGAGTTGTACGCGAACTCGAACAACTCCAGCAGCAAATCTCTGCGGCGCATTCTTAAAGTGCGATCGCGAAAATGCTTTAGCTACCTCGGTAGGTGCTGTATGCCCAAGGCGAGGTGAGCAGTGGGACATGGTAGTGGGCGTTGCGATCGCCAATGCCAAACTGAATCGGAACCCGATTGAGAAATGGCATCGTTTGAGCATCGCTGCTTTGGGCAAAATAATCGCCCACGCCAAAGACCAGTTCGTAGATGCCCATCTTCAGGTCACCATCACTCAACAGAGGCTGATCGGTGCGTCCATCACCATTTGTAGTGAGCGTTTTCAGCAGCATTTTCTGATGAGTTTTCCCATCGATCGCCCACAGTTCTATCTGCATGTTGGCGGCAGGGCATCCCTTCGCCGTGTCTAAAACGTGAGTGGTAAGCGTTCCCATGCTGGCTCCTTTAGGTCAACTAGTTCAACGGTCCTGATAAAATGGTGTGTGCGATCGCGCTCATAATATCCCTGCCATCTTCGTGTTTGAGGTTGGCATACCACTGTTTTGTGGTTTCAGGGTTTTTGCCATGGGTCACGTCCGATCGTTTCCGCGCTCGCTTAATGATGTCAGCCACGCGATCGAGGCGAGCCGTTTGATACCGGCTCAGTGCATCTTCAACGCTGATGTTCGTCGTTTGCAAATAGTTGGTCAGCACCAGCGCATCTTCCATGGCTTGACAGCCGCCCTGCCCTAAATCTGGAGCCGTTCCATGGGCAGCATCTCCGATTAGGGCAACCCGCCCCCGTATTAGCCTGGGTAACGGGTCAATATCATGAATCTCGATCCGGTTTGTGGTTTGCGGATCAAGCCGCTGAATGAGCAGTTGCACCGGCGATGCCCATCCCTTAAAAAACTGGGATAGCTCTTCCCGGTAGAGGTCAGGTTGGCTGGCAGTGCCTTTCGGCAGCGGAACGTCGAAGAAAAAGTAGAAGCGATCGCCGCCAATGGGCATGATTGATGCGCGCTTGTGATCGCCAACATAAGTCACCCAGCTATCTTTAGGAGCCAGGTCTTCACGGGCATCTACTAAGCCATTCCAGTTAACATATCCAACGTAGTTTCGCTCGATCGGTGCGCCCAAGACCTCGCTTCGTAGGCGCGATCGCGTCCCATCGGCAGCAATCAACACATCGCCTGTCGCTCTGTGCCCGTCTTCAAAGATTGCCGTCACGCTGTGTTCATCTTGCTCGATGCCAACGCAGGTTGAGTCGAGGCGAAGATGCTCGGCTCCAAACCGGTTGAGCAGCAACGCTTGGAGATCGGTGCGAGCCATCGGGTAGGGGCGCTGCCCAACATCCTGAATGAGCGGCTGCAAGCTAAATTCGGTCAGCGTCTCCCCGGTAGAACTGTAGTATGCCATCCGATCCATCTGTCCGCCAATGTCTGCAACTGCTTTGCCGAGCCCCAAGCGGTTTAGCACTTTGACTCCGTTTGACCACAGAGAAATCGCGGCTCCGGCGGGGCGAAGTTGTTTCACTCGATCGTACAGTTCAACGGTGTATCCCGCCTGCTGCAAGGCAATTCCAGCCGTTAAGCCACCCATGCCTGCGCCGACTACGATCGCGTTTAAATTGTGCATGATAGATTTGATTTGCCTCTCTAGCTTCAAACAATGCAGCTTCAAACAATGCAAAGCCTTGAGCCTAAGCTTTTACGACTGTATACAGCACACAATAGTGACACAAAATCAGACGGTAAACCACTCACAAACCGATGAAATGTCGGGACGCTCGCTGTAGGGAAGCTTAGCAAAGCTGATCACACAGTAGCGCACGTCTGGCTTAAACTCTATGTGCCGGTTGAGCAACGTTGTAGGTTTAAGGGATAGTTTGAGAAAAATAGAAAAACGGATAATTTCAATACATTTTTTGTTCCTGTTCAGTCGTATGGTGCATAAAACAATAAATATCGAGTCAGCCTCTAGGGTTCCGGTTTGAGTTAGCAACGCTTAAGCGACTGGTCCGAGAGAGGCAAGCGAGTTAGAAAGTTTTTCAACCAAACTGACTTACTGCTACACGGCGGGATAAAAGCCCGGGAGAAGCATTCACCTACTGACCCTTAGGTCATGGGGGGCTGTTGTGGCTTCCGGCTTTTGTTGTTAGACGCTGTTGGTGAGTCTGGAGACGGGTTTATTGAAGAAATGATTAGCACGATTTTAGATGGCTCATGGCACTGGGCAGAACGGGCATCTACTGTCGGGCGGCGTTGGGGATCGTCTGTATCGGGTGTAACAGTTTCAGTTGCGCTTTCTCTGGTACATCGACGAAAGACCTTTGATCTCACGCCTTTAGCAACAGCGCACCGTCTATTGTGAAGTTTTTGGTAAAAGCAAGTTATGAAACGACAATCATTCATTGCTGGTGTTGCTCTTTTTTTGGCTAGCCTAACGCTGACGATCAGTTGCGCTAACCCTGCCTCTATGATCAAAACTAGCAACGACACTGCTAGCACAGGGACGGGTGGCGCGGCAGCAGGGACTCGGTTAGGGTATAGTGCGTGGCCTGGTTGGTTTCCCTGGAAAGTTGCTGAAGAGCAAAATATTTTTTCTGCCAACAATGTCCCAGTTGATTTGAAATGGTTTGATGGCTATTTAGAATCGATCAACACCCTAACTGCTCAGCAAATTGAGGCAAATAGCCAGACGTTGAATGATACGGTAAGTGCGATCGCAGGCGGAGCCGATCAGGTGGTTGTGCTGGTAAACGACAACTCTACAGGCAACGATCAGGTGATCGTTCGGGAAGGTATTAATACGATCGCAGATCTAAAAGGCAAAAAAATTGCCGCCGAAGAAGGCGCGGTCGATCATTTCATGCTGCTGCTGGGTCTAGAACGGGAAGGCTTGTCACCCAGCGATATTCAATTTGTGCCGTTAGAAACTGGCAAAGCGGCCGCTGCCTTTGTAGGTGGACAGGTCGATGCGGTCGCCGTGTTTGCGCCATTCACAACACAAGCGCTGAAACGCCCTGGCAGTAAAGAATTATTTAGCTCGAAAGAATTTCCGGGAGCCATTCCCGATCATCTCGTAGTGTCTCGCAAGTTTTTAAACGAGCATCCCGATCGCGTTCAAGCTATGGTCGATTCTTGGTTTGCCACGTTGGATTATATTCAGAAAAATGCTGAGCAAGCCAGTGAAATCATGGCAAAGCGGGCAGGGGTCAGCGTTGAGGAATACAAAGGCTATGCCCAGGGCACCAAGATCTTTACGCTCGAAGAAAACCTGCAAGCGTTTCAGCCAGGAAATACCATGAGTTCGCTATCCTACGCCGCGACTGAAATGGCAAATTTTCTACAAGAAGTCGGTTTGGTAAAACAGAAGCCTGACCTCACCAAACTATTTGACGATCGCTTTGTCAAAGCCTATGCCGCCAAAGCCAAGAAAGCCTGACGCCGTTTCTTCCCTCTTTCCCATGCGCCAAAGCACCAACCCCATCGACCCGTCGCGTAAATCTCTCAACTCAACCGTTTTCTGGCGGCTTGCCGAAGATATCCCGAAACCGTTGCAAACGGGGTTGATGGTTGCCTCGATCGCAGTTCCACTGCTGCTGTGGTGGCTGATCACCACGTTTGGCACGATCGATCCCACGTTTCTCCCCTCTCCTGGCAATGTGCTCACTGCATTTGGCAGATTATGGAGCACAGGCGAACTGCTGCAAGACACCGTAGCGAGTCTGTGGCGAGTTGGGGTTGGCTTTGCGGTGGCTGTGTTTTGCTCAATTCCGGTTGGGGTGTTGATGGGCAGTTTTTCTAGCATTCGTGCCTTGCTAGAGCCATTGTTTGGGTTGATCCGCTATATGCCTGCGCCTGCTTTTATTCCATTGTTGATTCTTTATCTCGGCATTGGCGAAGAACCGAAGGTGACTCTGATTTTCATTGGAGTTTTCTTCTTTAACTCGCTGATGGTGATGGATACAGTTAAATTTGTGCCAAAAGATTTGATTGAGGCAACTTATACCCTGGGCGGAAATCGGCTCCAAACCTTGCTCCAGGTGATTTTTCCCCATGTGCTCCCTGGGATCATTGATGCCAGCCGGATTAATTTGGCGGCGGCGTGGCAGTTGGTGATTGTGTCTGAGCTAATTGCGGCAACCGAGGGGTTGGGGCGGCGAATTAGCGTTGCAGGTCGCTTTCTCAGAACTGATGAGATTTTTGTTGGCTTAATTGTAATCGGAGTGATTGGCTTAGCATTCGATTTATCATTTCAATATTTGCTGAGACTTTCTTGTAGTTGGGCATCTCAAAAGCGTTAATAATTCTGTTTACAAACGAGTTGAATTACAGCTTAGGATTGCGCGCTTCTAGTCTACGGTTTTTATTTCGCATTCTTCTACCTTAAGGTCTAACTCATGTTTCTAACAATCAACAACTTGCATAAACATTTCAATACCAAGAGTGGAAATCTTGTGGTTTTGAAAGATATTAATATGGGCATTCAGCGCGGCGAATTTATTTGTGCGGTGGGTGCCTCTGGATCGGGCAAGTCTACGCTGCTGCGACAGATTGCGGGGCTAGATCAGCCGACGAGCGGAGAAGTAAAAATCGACAACCAAACCGTGAATGGGCCAGGACCCGATCGCGGCATGGTATTTCAGCACTACACACTGTTTCCGTGGATGAGTGTGCAGGAAAATGCTGAGTTTGGGCTAAAGTTGCAAGGTTTGTCAAAAAAAGAACGGCGGGAAAAAGCTAGCACCTATTTAGATGTGGTGGGTCTTTCTAGGTTTGCAAAGTCGTTGCCCAATGAGCTATCGGGCGGCATGAAACAACGGGTTGCGATCGCACGGGCTTTAGCGTCAGAACCGAAAGTGTTGCTCATGGATGAACCCTTTGGCGCGTTAGACGTTCACACGAAAGAATCCATGCATCAATTTATGCTGGAACTGTGGGAACGCACTGGTCTCACCGTGTTTATGATTACTCACGATGTTGAGGAAGCGGTTTTTCTATCCAATCGAATTTATGCATTGGGTGCTCGACCGGGCACGGTGCGCCGAGAAATGAGGATCGAGTTACCGGAGCGATCGCAGCAGATCAAGCGCAATTCAACGTTCCACGATTACCGAGACGAATTGATGGAACTGATGCGAGGACATGGGCAAGAGGCAATGATCGCTGCGTAGCGAATTGGCACGCTTCCTACCCTACTGGATTAGATCGTTGCTACTTTTGGAGGTCGTTTACAAGCAGAAAACTTATTAAGCTAAGGCGATGATTTGAACCCACTGCGATCGCTAAAGGCTATGAAGCGACAGCAACGATCTCAAGTGAAAACCTTCCTAGGCACTAGCCTGCTGACCTTTCTAACGCTAGTGCTTATTTTTTTCGGACTGCCTGCGCTTTTTCTGCTGTTCAACGTGCCGTCTTTTAAAGTTGGTGAGGGAGTTCTGTGGGTTCTGAGTTGGCAAAACACCGCTGAAAGCTCTGCCATCCGATTTAATGTGGTTCCCCTGGTAGGGGTGGCTCTAGTATCGGGACTTCTCAGCCTATGGACTCAACATCGGCAGCCTCGTAACCATTGAACGCAGGCAGTGAGAGGCTTTGAAGCTTGCGGAGCTACTGCGATCGCTCAGTCTAGACGATTCAGAGAAGTCCCTGCGATCGCACTCATCGGTTTCCCAGCGATCGCAGCGGCGCTAATCGAGTAACAGCCTAGCCATTCTGTAGTAAGTTGCCCAGCGACGCGGATCGGGCTGAGCGCGCCACTGATCACGACTCACAGCAATTGACAAAATAGGGGCTTCTGAGCCGCCCACGCGACCCGTCACAATTACGGAGGCGTTGCTCGCTAGAATGTCTTTATCGAAACTTCGCTGTACGGCAGCCCGCGCCGCCAGTTCTGCCCGCCGTGCCAGCGAATCAAAGCTTTCGTTGGGCAAGCGATCGAGGGCAAGATCAACTCGCAAGACGTAAGCTTGGGTCGGCGTCGGGGCAACCGCCGCATCGATTCCCCACAGTAGCCCGGATAGACCTAAAGCCAGCGTGAAACCAAGCGCAAATTTTGAGTGGGTCGGCATAAATTTACAGGTAACAAAACAATCCAACTCAGAATGGACAGCAAATCGTCTGATTCATCATAGTTTGATGTTTCAGAAAAGCAGTTTTTTTCTATGATGTTGTTTGTCGCACGCTATTTTTGAAGCGTGGATGACAAATAAACGTTTGAGGTGGCGGCGATGGCAAATCATTGGGCAATTACAGTCGGAATTAATCACTATCGATCGCTTCAAGCGCTGAGTTTTGCCCAACAAGATGCACAAACTCTCTGCGAAACTTTGGTGAGTGAAGCAGGCTTTTTACCCGATCACTGCATTCTCATGACCGATACCTCCCCAGAGGTGGTGGGGCGATCGACCTATCCAAGTCGAGATAATTTGCAGCACTGGATTCGCTTTTTTCAACAAGAATTGGCGCATTCCGAAGATTGGGTATGGGTATTTTTTAGCGGCTATGGCGTTTGTCTTAACGGACAAGATTATTTATTAGGCATTGAAGGCGATCCCACCAATATTGCTTCTACAGGAGTCACTTTGCGATCGCTGTTCGAGCAATTGAGCACCTTGCCGACCGATCGCCTGCTGCTGCTGTTGGATATGAACCGCAGCCAAGGAACTTTAGCGGGCGAAAATCTTGGCACCGAAACAATTGCCCTGGCAAAAGAATTTGGCATTCCCACGATGCTGTCGTGCCGCCCAGAAGAATTTTCCCATGAGGTGATGTCGCTCAATCAAGGATTGTTTACCACGGCACTTGTAGAAGGACTGCGATCGCATCAATGCTCAACCCTATCTGGGTTAGAAGACTTTCTCACCGCTCGTCTTCCCGAACTGTGCGATCACCACAACCGCCCCTTGCAGCATCCGATTCTCATTATCTCAAACCCAGAACAGGTTTATCAGGTGATTACTCCTGTCAACTGGGCAGAGACAGAACCCTGGAAACCGGCTATCCCCAACCCGTTTAGCATTGAGGAAGACTTTTTCGACACGTCTGTCATTGATGCCGAACCTGCGCCTTTGCCAACCCCTCCGCCGCTAGCAGTCGCTCCGCCCTATTTAGCCATGCCTGATGCTGAAACAAAACCTGCTGCACCAAGACCCGATGCGCTTGATGCCCCAGCCAACCCGGTGTATGTGCCATCCCCGTCAGTGGCTCCGCCCGACCCAAAGCCTGTAGATGCGGCGATCAGAAATGCCCCGAATGAGACCCTTTGGGAAAAAATCTTGTTTGGAGGGAGTGCTGTGCTGCTGGTCTTGCTGTTGGGCGTGCTGTGGCGACAGCGCGATAGTTTGTTTGGGCAACAAACCGCCGCCCCACCTGCGGCTCAAGTCAATGTCTCAGATGCTGCCCAACCCACCGCTCAATCCACTGCCCAACCTACCGCTCAGCCTACTGCCCAACCTCCGATCGCATCGGGTAATCGCACCTCGTCTAATACGCCAAAGCCTGCTCCTTCACCGGGCGTTGCACCCACAAAAGCCGGAGCACCTTCGAGCCAGCAACTGTTAGAGAATGCTCGATCAGTCATCAAGCCGGTCAACGCTTCTGATGCCAATAAAGCGATCGCGATCGCGCTTAAAATTCCACCGACCGATCCGCTCTATAACCAGGCGCAGCAAGATATTGATCGCTGGAGCCGCAACATTCTAGACATTGCCAAAAACCGCGCTCAGCAGAAAAACTATAAGCAAGCGATCGCGGCGGCTCAGTTAGTTCCTAGCGAACGCCCGCAGCTTTATGCCGAAGCCCAAAAATCGATCACCCAATGGAAGAGCGCCCGTTAGCCCAACCTCCAAGTTCAGATCGTTTTGCTAACCAGTTAGACTAAGAGAGGACTTTGCAATCAGTAAGAGGAGCAGGAATGATTAGCCCGGATCAGGTTGAAGCAATGATCAAGGCTGGGTTGCCCAATTCCCAAGTAGCGGTGATCAGCAACGATGGAGAGCATTTTGAGGTTACAGTTGTCTCTTCGTCGTTTGAGGGCAAGCGCCGCGTGCAACAGCATCAGCTTGTTTATGGTGCCGTCAAACAGGCGATCGCATCAGAAGCAATTCATGCCCTAGCCCTCAACACGTTTACTCCTGAAGAATGGGCAGCAAAGCCCTAGTCCACTTTTACTGAAGTTTATTTCTAAATAACGCCATGACAGACACTCACGATCGCATTGACACGCTAGTCAAACAGAACAAAATCCTCGTATTCATGAAGGGCAGCAAGCTGATGCCCATGTGCGGATTCTCGAACAACGTCGTTCAGATTCTCAATGCCCTAGGCGTTCCCTACGAAACAGTGGATGTGCTTGAAGATCCTGAGATTCGCCAAGGGATCAAAGACTATTCCAGTTGGCCCACCATTCCCCAAGTTTATGTAAATGGTGAGTTTTTAGGCGGCTCTGACATCCTAATCGAGCTATACCAGAAAGGTGAACTCCAAGAAGTGGTAGAGGTCGCGTTGGCGTCGTAAAACGTCTTGATGACACAAAACTTTAAGACACGGGGGAAAAGCCTGCCCACCGTGGCGCAATTCTCGTAAACGCCGATCGGAACCAGCAAAACTGCCCCTCAGAAACGCGAAAGGGCGCTCAGCAAAGCGCCCTAACCTATTTCTTAACGATAGTCTCGGTCTGGTTCTGGCATCGTCATCTCGAAGTTTGAGCGATCGTAAAGGAAGCGCGTGATTTCTTCTTCTAGCCGATGAATTTGGAACGGCTCTAAAACGCTGGAGTGGCGAAGGGAGGCAATATACCCTTCTATGTACATGCGGAGATCATCATAGCGATATCCCCGATTCCAGTGCTCAATCAGAGCGTCAGTGAGCCGTTGGTAATATCGAATGGTGGGCGCGTCTTGAAGCATAAGTCCCGTATGAACGACAACGATGTCCTATCAGCAATGTTTTATAGAAAGAACTTACATCTCTAATCCCATTATCTTAACATTAAGGTTTGCTGGCTCAAGAAATGTTATGTAGTCCCAACGGCAGAACCTTGAGGAATACTTTCTGTTTTATGTAGGATTAAGGCTAGGTCAGGGTAACAGGCGTTACAAACCAACAGTGATAGGCTTTGCTAATGTGGGAGGCAGCAAACTAACGGAAATCAGCCCCCGTGGGAGCCTCAAATATTCAAATCGTAGAAGGAAACCCGCATCTGCGATCGCTTCTTGGATGGCATTTACAGCAGGCAGGATATCATGTCCATCAGTCGGCTGATTTGCACCAAGGTCGCGAGATCTTTCTGATGCGGCAGCCGAATCTGGTAATTCTCGATTCTGAATTACCCGATGGAGATGGAGTAGAGTTTTGTCGTTGGCTACAGCAGCAACAACTCGCGATGATCCTGATGCTGTCGGCTCGCACGTCGGAGCCTGACATTGTAGAAGGCTTGCGAGCAGGGGCAGATGACTATCTGACCAAGCCGTTTGGCATGCAAGAATTTTTGGCGAGGGTAGATGCCTTGATGCGGCGACGGCGAGCGGCAGCCCCTCCGGCTCATTTAGATTTTGGCGATCTAAAAATCGATTTGGTGCATCGCCGGGTTCACTTTAAAGGACAACTGATCGAGCTAACGCCGCAGGAATTTAGTTTGCTGTATGTGCTGGCTCAGGCGGGAGGAACGGCGCTCAGTCGATCGGAGTTGCTGCAACGGGCGTGGCCTGACGCGATCGACAATCCCCGGACGGTTGATACCCATGTGCTGTCTCTCCGAAAAAAGGTCGAGATTGATCCCCGCCAGCCGAATCTGATTCAAACCGTTAGAAATGTGGGTTACCGGCTAAATTTAGAACTGCTGAATGCGCCCTCTTATTCCCAGAATGGGCATCATCCCCAGCGAAAGGTGATTGCCTCTTCGGGTCGTTAATCCCACTCGGCGGATTCTTCGGCTTCCACATGAGCGATCGCATCTCTCAATTCTTGCCAATCTACCCGATCGCTTGCTTCATTGTGGATAAGTTCACCGCGATGCAAGTGCAGCACTCGCAGGCAACACTGGGCTGCAAAGTCTAAATTATGAGTGGCAACCAAGACGGTTTGAGGCAGGTCTGAAAGAAGCTTGAGAAGCTGATCTTGGCGTCTGGCATCTAGGGAAGCGGTGGGTTCGTCAAGCGCTAAGATAGCCGGTTGACAGACAAAAGCACGGGCGATCGCGACCCATTGCCGCTCCCCAACCGACATCTGAAGCTCGGTGCGCTCTAGCCAGTCACGAGGAATCTGCAAGCGCTCTATCCCTTCGTTGACGCGCTGTTCAACTTCTCGTTGCGGCAAGCCTCTGAGTTTAAGTGGATATTCTATCGCTTGCTGGACGGTCATTCCCAGCAGTTTCGGCTCTTGTGAAACGAGGATTATCTGCTGGCGGAGAGAAATCGCCGGAATTTGGGAGAAGGGTTTTCCCTCAAAGTAAAGCAATCCCTGGGTTGGGTCACTGAGGCGATTGAGCAGTTTCAGCAGAGACGTTTTGCCCGATCCTGATGCGCCGACGATCGCGATCCGCTCGCCTTTGGAGACGTTAAAGGAGAGCGATCGCAGCACATACGATCCGGCTGGCGGACGCAGCTTTTTAGTGGCAATGCGTCCTGCCGCAAAACTGACGTGTTCGGCTCGAAGTTGTGCGGTCAATAGTTTCTATCCCAAACGGCAACCGTCGTTTAGAAGTGTATCTTGCTCTTTCACCACTTTGAGAAAGTTGGTGCGTTCTTCCTAATTCAACGTCGTAGCCGTCCAGATCGTCCACGCATCAACCAGCAACAGCAGCATCGTGGACCCCAGCAAGATTAGATACATCCACGGCTGAGAAAGCGGTTTGACATCTTGCGTATCAATTCCCGTTTCTTGCTGCACACGCTCCACAAATCGAGAAAACCCGACCATCCGCATCGGCAGAAGATATCCTTCCCCTGATCGGCTCAGAAAGTAGTACACCAATCCGCCTTGTCCGGTCGTGCGAGGCTTAAGCGCTTTCACATCTGACCAAGCGAGGTGCCAACCTTTACGAAAAAATCGCGGAACCCAGACCGGGTAAGTGACTTGAATGCCGTTGGAATCAACAATTACCCGTTCGCTTAAGACGCCAAAGAGAATGAGTGCCCCGATCGCAAGTCCAACCCACAACCACCCTGCCGGAACTGGCGCATCTGTCGCTTTTGCCAAGAACGGGAGCGGGGTTGTCAACACCACATAAAGGCTGAGCAGCGTGACTCGGATCAAAGGCGAAATCCGAAAAACTTGAGTCGATTTTGAAGGATCAGCAGCGGTCATAGAATCTTTGTAACTAAACCACTACACATTTTTTCAGTGCATAGGTTTTTCAAGGGCTGAAAACCTAAACGATCTCAATTTTACCAAGAAATGGATTGCGGTGATGTTCTAGATACGCCTGCACCAATTCCTGCGTTAGATTCCCTGTACTCCCTGCCTCATATCCAATTGCCCAAAACTGCTTCCCCCAATATCGCTTCTCCAACTCTGGATAGTCTTACTGGATTTTCTTAATTAGAGCGATCGCAACGTTCGACCCTTAGATCCGCCGAATCTGATCACTAAATAGCCCTCATCTATCACTCTAAACAGGGCAAAAACAACCTAAAGTACTAAACCGTACCGTATTTCTAGTCAGCAATTTGGCATTCACAATTCATTCGCACTCGATCTCTATTTCAGTTCAAGGCTAGTTTAAATTTTCTTTATAAAATGGCAAATCTGATGAAGATTGATAGAACTACGTGGGCATTTTGAATCTTCTTAGTAGGATAAGTTTCAGAAGACAGTAATTTTACTGTCGGATGTTAAAGATTACACAAACTTTTCGGTGATTTAACTGGGAACGGCTGAGGTTGCATCACTTCTTGAAGTGCTATCAGATGTTTAGACAAGGATGTAGGCTTGTTACTTGATAAACCTATTCATTGTTAGACGCCTGAGTGATTTGCTGTTAACTATCAAGTAACAAACTCCTGGGAGGGACAGGGACTCATTTCACAAGTTTTTCTATTGTAGTGAATAGCTGTAGTAAACAACAGATTTACTCGTTACTTACCAATAGTCAAGCTACAAAGTGCATTGAACTACTCTCTGCTTGACAGCAATCTTCAAGTGAATAGTTGCTGACATTTGTTTAGTTAGGAAGAAATAACGCTCCTTTGTTGCTCTAAAGCAGAATTGTCTCAATTTGATACTTCGGGCAAAATTTGAGCAGAGTTTGAGCCTCAAAGCCTGATTCAACTGTGGACAGAATTTTATTATCAAAGTTCAGAGACAAAGCTGCTTTTTCAAAATTAGCTAATCCTGGAACTGTAAGCTCTGAAAACGTTGTAGCTCAGTTCAAAGATCTGTCCGGACTATCGCCAGTTGACACAATTCTGCAACTCTTTTGTATTCTAAGCCTTCTCAATTTGCTTTGCAGGTTCTGAAGTTCAATAGTTAGTGAGGAAGACACGATGAGCTGGTTAGTTAGAGTTGATCACATCACCTATGCTTGCGCCGAAGGCATGATCGAAAAGTGGGCGTGGTTCCACATTGAAGTTGAAGGTGGAACACTAGTGACGCAAATTGATGATGTTGATCCTGATAATCCAAAAAGTAGCATGAAGCTCTGGTGCATTGATTATGGTGCATTTGGCATTGCGTTAGTTGAGGGAATTGATCGAAGTGACAAATCTCAAGTAAGCCTCTTTGTCGAGCGGCATGGCGATCACAGTGTTCAGCACGTTGCTTATGACACGTCAAATCTAGACAGCTTCATGGAGCGATTGCAGCAGCATAACTTTGATGTGTTAGGGGAGCCAATCTCGAAGAAGGATGGATTCGGAATTCTCAAACAACTGTTCTGCAAAGGTTATTCTGATCTCAGCCCTTCAGAAACCCAATTTGCAGAATATGTACAGCGCCCTAGAAGTATCAAGGAGGAACTCGAAGTGACCTTCTCTCAACAAGCGGGTAAGGGATTCTATCGGCAAATCGAAGAAGCGACAGCCAAAGGAAGCACGACAACATTTACCAACTTTTCTGCAAAACCTTCTAGCTGGCAACCTCCTGAAGTTGCACCACCCCTCTCTGGGAGTTATGCCACAGAGGACAGATTGTATGAGGAGCAAGAGGTCAACGGTATAAAAAAATAATCTCCTGGTTGGCGTAAGGTATGCGGCTACAAAAGTAGAAACCTTCATCTAGGCAAGTCATGCACAACAATTTTGATGAAGTGAAACATAAGTTGGTTATTAAAGCTCTTGCAGAACCGGGTTTATAACAAGGGCTTTACATCTGTCCAAGTGTAGACCGCTATCCGTTGATGGCAGTCTACACATCAGCTAAACTCACTACTACTCAGATACTCAAATGGAAAGTAAATCTCTCAATCAGGGTCAGCAATTCAGTTTTCGTGAGCTTGTCAAGCAGATCCTTCGCAATCTTGGACTTGAGCAAGTAGCCCGTAAGCTCCGAGAATCTCTACTTGGAGGAACACAGAGTTCAGGTAAATCTCTGGGATTAAGTGATCACCTCTCCGTCTATCTTCAATCTACCTCATTGAGAGAGCATGAGAGTTTGGCTCAACTCCGACAAGAAACAGAACAGCATCCTTTTGGGATCATGCAAACTCCCCCAGAAGAAGGACAATTCATAGCACTACTGATTCAGTTGATTGGAGCCAAGAAAACATTAGAGGTTGGTGTCTTTACTGGCTACAGTACGTTAGCAGTTGCCCTTGCTCTTCCACCGGACGGCAAAATTATTGCTTGTGATATTAGCGAAGAAGATACTGCAATTGCGCGGCGCTACTGGCAAAAGGCTGGTGTTGCTCATAAAATTGATCTCCATCTTGCTCCGGCGCTTAGCACGCTTGATCGCCTCTTAGCTGAAGGGAGTGCAAACACCTTCGACTTTGCCTTCATTGATGCTGACAAGCAGAACTATGATAATTATTACGAACGGTTACTTCAACTCGTGCGCCCCGGTGGGTTGATTGCGATCGACAATGTTCTCTGGGCGGGGCGTGTTGCAGACCCTGCCAACCAGGAAGCAGAGACAACTGCAATCCGTTCGTTAAACCAGAAAATTCACCATGACTCGCGGGTTGTGATTAGCCTGCTCCCAATTGCCGACGGACTGACCCTTGCAATGAAAAAGACTTGAGGA
The DNA here is from genome assembly GCF_010091945.1 of Myxacorys almedinensis A. Lineage (GTDB taxonomy): Bacteria > Cyanobacteriota > Cyanobacteriia > Leptolyngbyales > Leptolyngbyaceae > Myxacorys > Myxacorys almedinensis. Next base: position 53,315 of record NZ_WVIE01000014.1, on the reverse strand, counting down.
ACATAAGTGGTTATGGCTATACCCGATCAACTCCAACAGATCGATCAAGGTTTAATTACACTGCTAAGCGAACGAATCTCTATCTTGGCAGCCCTAGGGGTTCCTTTAATGCAGGAACAGATCTCACATTACAAATCTCTGCTGATGCAGGTGGGTGTCTCGGAATGTGTCTGGAGCAGCATTGTTATTAGCTCTATGGCTGCTCTAGCCAGTACACCGCCATTATCGTACGAGGGTGTACCCCGTAATATCACTGTGGTTGGGGGACGCGGTATAATGGGGCGCTTTTTTACCGATCGTCTGGTTGCAGCAGGTCATCACGTTAGCATTCTGGAATATGATGGCTGGGATCAAGCTGACAGGTTACTAGGCGATGCTGATTTAGTACTAATCTGCGTTCCATTTAAGGGGACTCTGGCAGTGATTCAGAAAGTGGCTCCATACCTTTCTCCAACTGCCATACTGGCAGATATTGCCAGTACCAAAGTTTCTACTGTTCAGGCAATGCTGGACAGCCATCCGGGTCCTGTTGTAGGGCTTCATCCTATGTTTGGTCCTGGGGTCAACTCCTTTTTAAGCCAGAACGTAGTGGTCTGCCCAGGGCGTAAACCTAATGCTTGTCAGTGGTTTTTAAACTTGATAGAAGCTGAAGGCGGCAAGCTAATCACTTGTACTGCCGAAGAGCACGATCGCATGATGGTAGCAGTGCAGGCAATCCGCCATTTTGCAACCTTTAGTCTAGGTGTTTTCTTGGCAGAGGAAGGAATTTCTATTGATCGGAGCCTCGATTTTGCTAGCCCGATTTATCGCACAGAGATCAATCTGATTAACCGCCTATTTGCTCAGGATGCATCACTATACATCGATATTATGCTGGCATCACCAGATCGGTGTGAAGCGATTACGCGGTTGACGAAAACAAGCGATCGCTTAGCAAATCTCTTGGCTCAGGAAAACCGGACTGCCTTGATGGCTGAATTTGAAGTTGCCCGTGAAACATTTCGAGACGACTCAAATCGGGCGCTCAAGGAAAGCAATTACATCATCAACACCTTGAGCAATTTTTTAGCCGCGAATGAAGTTGAAACGGTGGATTTATCATCAGCTTTAGCATTTAGCTAGCGATCGCAGGTTTATTTCTTCTATTGAAGACACCGTAAAGGATCATCAGGATTTGTTGGGTGGCTCTACCGTAACATCGCTACGAAGCGTTTCCCATGCTGAATTGCGATTAAATCATGATTTGTGTTTGTTGTGTGTGCCCAAAGTCCACACAGTCAGTTTATATATTCTTATCCCGGTACTCAAGCAATGGTTGAAAACTTAGTTACCCGTCCTACAACAATTTCTGCAACAACAATTTCTGCGGCTGTAGAATCGTCACCTCAGGGCAAAACAAGCGATCATGGTTCAAGTTCTGATCAGATATTAGATGAGGTCGGACAGAAATCAACTGTTGATGAGCCTGCCAGTTTGCAATTACCCAGCGATTTCCCTAAAACCCCTTCAACACTCTACCAGCCTGGCTACCACAAATTTTCTTTATCTAGTGATTTAATTGAATCTCTTAATGCACAAGCTCAACACGAAAGCACAAATGTCCGATCGCTGCTGCTAACTGCATTCAAAGCTTTACTAAATCGTTATACTCACCAGGAAGCGATTGGTTTGGGATTGCTCATTCTCGACTACGACAGCGACCAGATGTATGCAACAGAGATCAGCAGTCTGATACACGATGAGATCGATATCCGAAACTTAGTCCATCACCTTTCTGCAACTCTAGAAGCGATCGCCCCGGAAAATTTGCCAGATTCGCAAAATCAGCCAACCGGTCAACAGAATCAGCAATTAAGGTCGCCGATCATTGCTACATTTATCACAGATAGCTCTGGCATTGAAAATGAAAAACACTTGATCTTAGAGGTTCAGCAAAAAAACCACAGATGCATTAACAATGTAGAATTAAATCTTGTGATTTTTCAGCGAGAACAGGAGATCACTGGAATTTTTACATACAATTCTAATCTTTTTGAGGCAGATACAATTCAGCGCTTATCAAGTCATTTCCAGGTATTGCTATCAGCAATTAGCCAAGATTTGAATAGTTCAATTGCACAGTTGCCTTTATTAACACAAACAGAACAACATCAACTGCTGGTGGAATGGAATAGTGAAACGGTCAGCTATCCAGAGCTTCCTATTTATCAGCAGATTGAGACGTATGCAGCACAGAATCCAGATCAGATTGCGCTGACCTGTAAGGGAAAACAATTTACGTATGGAGAGCTAAACCAGCGCGTTAACCAGCTTGCTCATTACTTAACCAGCGTAGGAGTTGGAGCAGAGGTTCGAGTTGCGGTTTGTGTTCAACCATCTCTAGAGATTGCTGTCAGCCTGTTAGGCATTCTTAAGGCAGGCGGCGTCTATGTTCCTCTCGACCCGGCTCACCCTAAAGACCGCCTGACATCGATTCTAGAAGATACACAGGCGAAAGTTTTACTCACACAAGCGCAACTGCAACCGGGATTACCTGCGATCGCAGACCATACCCTTTGTCTTGACCAAGATTGGAAAATTATCAATGCATTTCCAACCCACAATCCTGCAAACGAGATTTCCCTTGACCAAACTGCCTACATTATTTATACCTCCGGCACCACTGGCAAGCCAAAGGGGGTGATGGCAAGTCACAGAAATTTGGTGAATTATATTCTTGCAACTCAAGAGCGGCTTGGCTTTGACCATCATGATGTTATGCCCTCGATCGCTCGCTACACCTTTAGCATCTCCATATTTGAGCTATTGTCTCCACTCGCGGCGGGTGGAATTCTCACTATTCTTGATCGAGAGCATGTTTTAGATTTTGCTCAAATGGTTCAAACCTTGGAACAGCTAACAATGATTCACACTGTTCCCAGCTTGATGCAAAAACTGTTGGGGTACATCAAAGATAATGAACTAAATATCCAAAAATTTCAGGGTGTTAAACATGTGTTCACAGGAGGAGATACCGTTTCTCCTGATTTACTAGAAGAGATGAAGGGTATCTTTCCAAACGCCAACGTTGCGGTTCTTTACGGCTGTAGTGAAGTTAGCTCTCTATGCACGACCTACCCGGTTCCGAAAACTCAAATTGTTACAAAGAGCCGAATTGGCAAACCCTTTAATAATGTTGCTGTTCGCTTGTATGATTCACAACAAAACTTAGTGCCGATCGGTCTCCTGGGTGAGATTTATGTAGGCGGTGCCGGGGTAACAAAAGGCTACCTCAACCGGGAAGACTTAACCCAGGAAAAGTTTGTCACAATTGATGGACAACGATTCTACCGAACGGGCGATTTGGGGCGATTTGGAACCGACGGCAATCTGGAGTTTCTAGGACGTGCAGATTTTCAGATCAAGCTGCGTGGAATTCGGATCGAGTTGGGTGATATTGAGACGACCTTACGGCAGGTTCCCGGCGTTCGTGAGGGAGTCGTTATGGCTCGTGACTTTGGCAGCAGCGAAAATAGATTAGTTGCTTACGTGGTGTTGGATCAAGTACTGAATCCTTCGATCGAGGAGATCCACCGCTTTCTGCAAACCAAATTGCCAGATTACATGGTTCCTGCCGCGTTTGTAGCACTAGAGGCGCTGCCCCTCAACCCCAATCAGAAAGTCGATCGTCGAGCCTTGCCGATGCCCACGTCTGACCACTGGGTCGGTCTCAAAACGATCGTTTCTCCTCGAAATGAAGGGGAGCAGCAACTGACCCAGATTTGGCAAGCCGTCCTGGGGATTCAACTGATTGGTATTCAGAACGATTTCTTTGAACTCGGAGGAGACTCGCTGCTGGCAGTGCAGATCTTTGCTCAGATTGAAGAGAAATTTGGTAAACGGTTACCGCTCAGCACATTGTTATCTGCTCCTACGATTGAACAGCTTGCAACAGTTCTGCAATCTAATCAGACCCACTTGCAAAATTCACTGACACTGCTTAAAGCAGGACAGACAAAACCACCTGTTTTCTTCATCCACGACGGAGATGGCGAAACGCTGCTCTACCGTTCTTTGGCCTATGCTTTAGACCCGGAAGTGCCAGTCTACGGCATTCAGCCTTTTAGCTCTGATAGCTGTCCCATCCTCCATACTCGGATTTCAAGCATAGTCGATTACTACATTGAGCAAATTCGCCAGGTGCAACCCCAAGGACCGTACTTTTTAGGCGGGATGTGTGCTGGAGGAATATTGGCGTTTGAGATGGCTTTGCGGCTTCAAGAACAAGGGGAATCGGTTGAGATGGTTGTCATTATTGAAGCGGCTGATGCTGGAGCCGCTAAACGAACTGGATATATTGCCAACCAACGCCTAAAGCGGCTTTCAACCGGATTAAGTGGCAATGATCATCTTAAACCCCACGAACAACTGCTTTACATGCTGAATCAGATTAGAAAGAAGACAACAAATTTGGCTGTTTATGAATCCCAGAGGCGACTTGAAATCATTCGCGATCGCATTCAACTCAAGCTACTGAGAAACTGCTTGGAAAAAGGGCTTCCTGTACCCAGAGGGCTACAGGGAATTCCAGTTCGGAAAGTCTTGCTTTGGGCGGAACAAGATTATGTGTTTCAGGGAATGTTTGTAGGAGAAATATTGCTGTTTCGAGCTACTCAGAAAAGCAATGTTTTTGATGGTACTCTGGTCGATGACACCCCTTATGTTGAACTCTATAGTGATCCGCTGTTTGGGTGGGGCAAGCGGGTAAGTGAAAAAGTCCAAGTGTATGATATCCCTGGTGGACATTCTAGTATGCTTCAAGAACCTAATGTCCAGGTAATCGCTGAAAAAATTCAGGCTTATTTTGATACCGCGATCGCGACTGAAGAACCACCTGTCGCGTTGCTCCCTCAATCATAAGTCGCGCTCGTACTCCCACAAGCTGACCACGCCGCAATCCAAGTCAAAATTTTGTGGTTGACTTCCTCTGGGCGCTCATCGTGGGGACAGTGCCCTGCATCGCTCACCTCAACTAATTCCAGCTTAGGATTGAGATTAACGCAATAGGTCGCGAGGTTTGGTGGCACAAACCTATCTTGTTGTCCCCAAAACAGCAGCATTGGCACCTCTAGTTTCGGCAAGATGGTGCGAGCCGTGTAAGACGTGGCTTTTGGCGATCGCACCATGGCTCGGAGCGCTCTAGCGGCATTGCGATCGTAAGCTGGCATCGACAGGATTTCAATCAATTCATCCGTAATTCCTGTAGGCGTTGCGTAGGCTTGTTTTGCCCAAACTCGCACCACCGCCGGACTCCGAAGCAGGTTGAAAAAGGGATTAAAAATCAGGGGAACCGTGAAAATGCTTTTGGTGATTGATCCGATCGGGCTGAGCACCTTCAGGGCTGATTGCGCCCATCTTGGCGTATCTAGCACCGAAGAATCGGGCAAATTGAGCATGACGACGCCTTTCACCATATCGGGATAAGCGGCGGCGGCAGCAAGACAGACCAGAGACCCGATCGAATTTCCAATCAAAATCACCGGCGTGCGAATAAAGGTTTGCCAAAAATCGTGAACTTGCTCGATCCAAAGCGTCACATTGTAGGGTGCGATCGCTTTTTCCGAAGCGCCAAACCCTAGCAAATCTAGGGCATAAACAGCATGATGCTGACTCAACACAGACATATTGTGTCGCCAATGCCCAATGGATGCGCCAAAACCGTGCAATAACATCAGCGGCGGAGACGGGTTTTGAGACTGAGACCTCATGTAGCTATATCGCGTTTGCCACCCCCGCCAAACCCAATCGCGCTGACTTCCAATCCGCTGCTGCCAGTGTAGAGCGTCTGTCACAGTTGCCTCGGTTTTTTGAGTCTTCTTTCTGATTGTAGACAAAGAGAGGATGAAGAATGTGGATTAGTAAAGACAAAGCCTGAAGAATATGGATTTAGCTCTCAAGGCAGACATTTCTTCCTGGCGAAACCGTTACCAATAGGAATGCCATTCTATTTACTTTCCTATACCCCTCTCCTCCTATGACCTTTAGCTTTTTCGATTTCATTTGGATATTTTTTATCTTCTCTTCCCTTCAACCCCTATGGCAGCGCCGCCGGACAGAAACACGCCGCTTCAACACGCTTAAAGAGATTGAGCGGCGCGGCAATAGCCGGGTCATTCTGTTAGTGCATCGCCAAGAATCGATCAGCTTGCTGGGAATTCCCCTATCGCGCTACATCACGATCGAAGATTCTGAGCAGGTGCTTCGGGCGATTCGCCTGACGCCGCCCGATGTCCCGATCGATCTAATTCTGCACACGCCGGGCGGGTTGGTGCTGGCAACAGAACAAATTGCACGGGCGCTAATCCGCCATCCGTCAAAAGTGAGGGTGTTTGTGCCTCACTATGCGATGAGCGGGGGAACTATGCTAGCCCTCGCTGCCGATGAAATTGTGATGGATGCCAATGCAGTGCTCGGTCCGGTTGATCCTCAATTGGGCAACTTTCCGGCTGCCAGTATTTTGAAAGTCGTTGAAGACAAACCGATCAGCGAAATTGACGACCAAACCCTGATCATGGCAGACCTCTCCCGCAAGGCAATCAGCCAAGTGCAGCGATTTGTGCGGACGTTGTTGAATGACACTGTGCCGCAACGGAAGGTAGACCCTGAGAAGATCGATTCTATCATCGACGCAATCACTACCGGAAGAGTTACCCACGACTACCCAATCACCGTTGAAGAAGCCACGGAAATGGGTCTACCAATCACGGTGGGGCTACCGCTGCAAATTTATGATCTGATGGAGCTTTATCCTCAACCTCAAGGAGGTCGTCCGTCGGTGCAGTACATTCCGATGCCCTACGATCGCCGCCCGGCTCTTCCCGAACCGAAAGGCAGACCGTTACCTGAAGGGGCAAGAACAAGCAGTCTGTAGAGCCGTGAATAGGCGTGAGGGGAATTGTAGCTTATAGTTTCCTCCGCTCACGCCTTGGGGTTGGGTGACTATCAAAGTGAGGTAGCAGCGGATCTGATTGGGTGAAATAGGGAAGCGATCGCTAAGCTTGAGAGAACATCGCATCGATCACAGTACATCGAGCATTGAGCTAAGATTCATGCTTAGAACCGACAAGTTTTTGATTTTTATCTAAAACCGTTCCTATCAAACAAGCATTTGACAGATTCGCCCCTTCAAGATGTGCATCCTGTAGCTCAGTGCAGAGAAGATTTGCCCCTGCAAAGTTTGCCCCCGCAAGGTTTGCGCCTTGCAGATCGGCTTCTTCTAAATTAGCTTCACTCAGCAATGCGCCTTGCAGATCCGCCTGGCTCAAGTTTGCGCCATGCAGGTTAACACCACTGAGGTTTGCCCCGCGCAAGTCTGCCCCGCGCAGGTCAACACCTTGAAGGCTAACACCGATCAGGTTTGCCCCACTTAAAAATGCTCCAGATAGGGTCGCACGGGTCAAACGGGCACGCATAAGATTTGCTCCCCGTAAATTGCTGCCACGCAAATCGGCTTCGGTGAGGTCAGCTTGCATCAGATTTGCCCCGCTTAGCGTCGATCGTAGGTCTGCCCCAACACATTGACAACCAACTAAATTAGCTCCTTCTAGCGACGCCCCCGATAGCTTTGCTCCAGATAGATCCGCGCCTGAAAGCCTGGCCCCAGAAAGATTGACGCCGCTCAGGTCGGTATTCGATAAATCCTCATCTTGCAAGTCAACGCCTGCCAACTGCCTGAGCTTACCTGAGCGAATTGCCTGAAGATCCATAACATTTTGCGATACTGAGGGTTGGATAGGGAGGATTTGAGATTAGGGTTTGAGAGTGAGACCTTGAGAGTGAGGGCTTGAAATCGAGAGCAGGGGGAGATTTAGGAACTTATAACCTCTTGGTTAGTATCTGACACTGCTTTAGAAGAATCGTGATGGTTTAGGTTCAGCAAATCGTCATCAGAATGAGAATCGAGCAGCCACATGCTAGAGGCAATTTTTGGCAGACTGACCGAGAGATTCATGCCCTGCTGCATGGCGCTCACCAGCAACGCCAACGCTTCGACTAGTTTTGGGTCCCAGCGATCGCTCGCTTCTGCCTGACAAGCGGCAAAGGCATCCCTTAGCCCGGTCTCCCCAAGAGACTCTTTGCCCAGTCGAGCCTCTGCCACGCGCTGTTGAAATTCTACCAGCAACCCTAAAATTCTAGACTCTAGAGGAATCTCGTCTCCGGCAAGCCCGGCAGGCTGCCCCTGACCATCCCACCGTTCTGTTTGATGGGTAATGATCGTCGCGATCGCTTTAAGTCGTTGCATCGTTCTCAAGATTTGCGCTCCCGGCACGATCGGACAACTCAACGGCACAGGCGGATCTTCAGAATAGTGACCAAAACTGCTTGGGCTTAACACGCTATCGGATTGCAAAACCCCCAATCGATGTAACAATCCAGCTAACCGCAGCCGATTCATCTGCCACACCGGAAGATCCAATAGTTGCCCCATCGCTTCTGCCAGAGTGGCGACCTCGGCGGCTGCCATCGGATTGCTGATATCAGTTTGATCGATCAATTGTGCCAATCTTAAAAAGGCTTGAAGCTCGTTGGAGACCAGATTGTTATCCAACCCTTCTTGAGAGCGACTTAAGGTCTGTTGCCCGGTTTGCAGATAATCAATCACCCTGGAAACGGCAGTGTACACCTCATCACGATCGCGCTGTTGAGCATCGGCGGCGATGGTCTCAACCTGTGACCGGAGTTGATTCGCCAAATCCGGGTTGTAGTGATCGACATGAGCGATCGCAATCTCTACGGTTTCTCGAACTAATTCTGCCTCAAATGTCCAGAATCCATAAAACTTACGCTCTAAATCGGTTTTAGGAAGTCCCTGAGTGCCGTAGTCCTCCGCAGAAATCTCCTGACACAACACCATCGCTGTATAAGTTGGCGCAAAGATCATCAAGTGCCATTCTTGAGCGACTGGATCGCTCTTCTCTAGGGCAACCAAATCGACGTTTGCTTTTTGGCTCGTCGGATGTTCGGCAAATCCAGTATCAGGAGATGCCAGAATCACGACCCGTTGAGCGCGATCGGCAAGTTCTGCATAGCGATCGGCTTCTTCGAGATACCATTTTCCTCGTTGGAAGGCAGTAATCACCAACGGCGCACTCGTGCAGGTGAGAATACAATCTTCCAGGGCATGACACAGCGAAACCAGCGTATTTTTGTAATACACTCCGAAATTCAAGGAGCGTTTACCCCCTCGATCCGGCTGGTGAGTGAGTTTCAGATGGTGCAGAATGGAGCCTTCCAACATAGGAGAGAAACGGGTAAGAGGTCAAACAGAAATGTTCTTAGGGCTAAGACCAGAGTTCCTCAAGGGGGGCATCCCTAGAACTAAGGCTCAGGGTTCATCGCTAGGCGGTTCCCTAGGAAGATGCACCGACTAATTCAGCTTTTGCCGCCACAGGCGCGGTGAGCGCTTCTTCCAAGTTTGCTCGCCCTAGCTTCGCTTCTAAAATTCTCATCACCTCGCGACCAAAATCGTTGGGGTTGCGCTGCCATGCTTCAAGACAAACCCGCCCAAAAAAGGAGCCGAGGGGTTCAGGATTCCACAGCAGTTTTCTGACCGTCCACGGCTTCACGTTCATCGGGTCGTATCCAGGCTGAAGGATATCATTTTTGAACGCATATTCTTCTAGATGCGTGTGGGGCTGTAACCCGATAAAGAAGATGGCAGGCTCTACTTTGTCTGCCCCAAAAATGCTCTCTAGTTCGCGGTGATAGGCGATCGTTTGGCGAATCGTTTCCGGGCGTTCATCAATCACGTTAAACGAATAGTTTACCGACACGACATCATTAAACCCAGCCGCTCTTAGATCGCGGCAGTTTTCTAGCACCGTTCGCAGGTTGTAGCCCATCCGCATTTTACGAACGAGTTCTTGGGAGCCGCTAGTGATGCCGATCTCAAAGTAGTTCATCCCCGTTTTGACCATCAGATCGCATAGTTCCGGCGTCAAATTATCGGCTCGAATGTAGGCAGCCCAGTGAATATCATGCATACCCGCATCTAGAATCTTTTGCAGCAATTCTACTGCATCGCCAATATAGCGTTTTGCCGGAATAAACTGAGCATCTGTAAACCAGAAATTACGAATGCCGCGATCGTAGAGTTGCCGCATTTCCTGGACAACCTCATCAGCAGGATTGATCCGTACCTGCTTTCCTTCGATAACGGTGTAGATGCAATAGCAGCAGTTGTGGGGGCAACCGCGCTTGGTTTGCACCCCGATATAAAAGTCTTCTGACTGAAAATAATACTCAAAGTCGCGCCAGATCGACTGAATGTAGGTGTAATCGCAGGCACTTTTCTCGATCGGCGTGGGAAATTCGTGGATCATGCGATCGCGCGGCGTTGTCTTGCCCACCACATAACAGCGCTCATCTAGAAAATCGTGCCCACGCAGCAGTTTTTCGATCAGGGTCTCGCCTTCGCCCACTGAAACGATTGTGCCTTTGGGCAAGGTGCGACCGATTTGCTCGTAGAACACGCTGACCGCGCCGCCACCAACAATCACCTGCGCCTGCGGGCAGTAGCGCTTTGCCCGTTTGATGCCGCGCTTAATTAGCCCTAAATTTTGCCACAGTTCCCCGTAGTACCCAGAGGCGATCCGCAGCAAGCCCAGCGCCCCTCGAATTTTCAACAGTGGGTTGCGAGCGTAATAAAACTCAAACGTATACTGAAGTGGATTTCCGCCCCGCCCTCCCACGGGCGCATAGATCTGAATGTCTCGCCAAGAGTAAACCAGCAGCGTCGGCTTAAACGTATCAATGGCAGTGTCTAGCGCCAAAGCATAGTCCAATGGTGGCACGGTGCCTAAGTCAAAAATTTGTTGCTCAGCGTTTGGAAACTGCTTGTGCACATGGTCGGCAAGATAGACTGCCCCAATCGGAAAAATGGGGTTGCAGGGCAGGCGAACGTAGAGAATCCGAGGTTCCATCACAGCGTTATCCAATGAAAAATGGTTGCTTTTCCAGACAAGGTGCGATCGCGCCGGTGGGTAGACAGCCATTCGCTCTCGCAATTCTGAAAACTTTTTCACATAACTTTACGATATCACTCACACCAGAACTCTGCATGGTTTTTCAAGAAACTTGCCCCTCCAGCAGGTCTGCTTTTAGGGTTGCCATCGTCTGGTTTACCCATGAGAGCTAGTTTTAAGCAGAAAAAGGCAGTGCTGCAAGCTAACGATGAATCGTAAGATAGGCAGAAACAGCGTTTACCTACTCTATAGACAAGAGCCAATGCAATCTTTAGCCTTGAGGATGATTTATCAATAGAAAAATCGGTTGGTAATCGCGTTTACAGTTGTTCGGGATCGCCCAGTGTTAGTGTTCAATTACTGATTTGCTCCCCACACAATAAGAGGTGTTATTTTGACCATGGCTCAGATTCTTGACCCTATTCCCTCAGATAGTCCTGGTTACATTGTCTGTTGCTACGTCAATGCAACAAGTCAGATCCAAATTGCTCGAATCACAAACATTCCAAATTGGTATTTTGAGCGAGTTGTTTTTCCAGGACAACGGCTGATATTTGAAACGGTGCCTGAAGCACTGTTAGAAATTCATTCAGGCAAAATGGCAAGCGCAATTCTCTCTGATACTATTTCCTGCTCAAGCCTGTCTCTACAGTGTGCTGAGGAGATTGTTGAGGCTGAAGCAGCCGCCTCTATTGTTCTGAGTTCGGCTGAATAATACCCAATTTTTGAGCAAAAAAGTATTAAGAGAAAACTGAGTAAAAAGCCAATATGAGCCGAATATGAGCCGGATGAAATGGTGAGTTTAAATACGTCTATCACCTGTTAGAAGATCTATCATCTGTTAGGACATCTATCATCTGTTAGAAATTGAACCGAGAGTAGTAATTCGTAACGATTGCTACTCTTTTTTTAAGGCACTAAAATAGGACTTTGTTTTAGACTTTAGTTCAGACTTTGATGCAGGATTAGCGTTTTGGATTTACCATCTTTTATTTGGTTGTGGAAACTGGCGGCTTGGTCAATGGGGCTTGCGATCGCGGCTTATCTTCTACAAGCCATCACCGGTCTCAGTTTTCTCATGTTTCGTTCCCAGGATCAGCCGTCTTGGTTGCGTCCTCTGCACAGGGTGACAGGCGGTGCGATCGCGCTCCTCATTTTGATTTTGTTAGCGATCGGTATCGTCGGTACCTTAGGTCACTACGGCAGTTTGGGGCATTCGTCCCATCTATTCTCAGGCTTAACCGTGGTTGAACTTGTGTTCTTATCCGCTTGGAGTGCCGCACAAATTCGCCTTCATTCGTGGGCACGCCTGGTTCACCTAACTAGCAATTTCGCGCTGTGCATTGCTCTCCTGTGGGCGTCTATCACAGGTTGGGAAGTGGTTCAGAAATATCTCTAGAGTGCCTACAAACGCTCATCTGTTAAGTAGATTGGTGGAATTAACTGTAAAATACCAGCCCTACGCCCTTACCCCAGCCCCGTCTCCTAAACTGGGAGAAGAGGGGTAGGGATGAGGGCGATGACCCTGAGGTAGACAGAATTAGAGTCTTGGTGGAGATGCAAAAGCAGCCACCGGCTACCACGTTATCTTAGAGCTACAGCCTTTTAGAGCGTAGCAACGCGCCTAGTTTCACTGGAGCCGCCCCTTATGTCCCAAGCTATTCATCCGACCCCTCCGTTTGACGAAAAAAACGAGCAAACGCCCGACATCGGCGGTGGTTTGCCTGTAATTGAATATTGGGCAGAGCATACCCTATCTCCCGAAGGCCCCAAACTCTGGAAAACGCTGCTTCACCATAGCGCCTGCTTATCGTGTTCGTGGGGCACAGGGGGGCAGAAAGGCGGCTTTACCAATGAAACGGGGGAAAAGCTCCAGCGCTGCATGAAAAGCGTTGAGGCAATTTCGGCAGAAATTATGCCCGGAATTTCGACCCATTTTTTTGACACCCAACCCCTTGATCAGCTTCAAACCCTGACCTCTATGGAAGCCGATCGGCTGGGGCGACTCAGCTTTCCTGTGATTCTCCGCGCCGGAAGCTCTCACTACGAGCGCATCAGTTGGGATGAAATTTATGATCTTGCGGCAGCAGCGATGCGTAAACCTCCTGAGCGGGTGGCGTCTTACAGTTCGGGGCGATCGTCTAACGAGGCGGCATATTTGCTGCAACTGATGATGCGGGCGTTGGGGTCAAACAATTTGGCAGACTGCTCTGATTTGTGTCACGCCCCTTCAACGGCGGCGCTCAATCAGATGTTTGCGACCAAAACCTCGGTGGTGAGTTTAGAGAGCCTCAAACAGGCAGATTGCGTCGTGCTGACGGGGGCAAATTCTGCCTACAACCATCCCCGCTTGATGAATGAGTTGATCAAACTGCGCGGTGCCTCCGGCTCTGACAAAGCCAAGCGCGGCGGTAAGGTGATTGTCATTAATCCGGTAATGGAAATTGGATTGGTAAAATTTGGGTCGCCCGCCTTTCCGATCAAATCTCTGATTCCCGGATCGCCCATTTCCTCGCTCTATCTTCAGCCGGTTCCCGGTAGCGATGTTGCGCTATTTGTCGGCATTCAAAAATCGCTGATCGAGCAAGGGTTTCTCAACACTGACTATTTGCAGGCACATACGGAAGGATGGGAAGCGATCGTTGAGCAGGCTCAATCAACGGCATGGGACACCATCACCGGAACGTGCGGCGTATCGCAACCCGAAATCGAAGCGGCTGCAACGATGATAGGCACATCAAACCGAGTCGTTTTTGGCTGGGCGATGGGCATTACCCAACACGCTAATGGAGTTGATAACGTCTATAGCATTGTCAACACAGCGTTGATCACGGGAAACGTTGGCAAAGAAGGTGCAGGAGTCATGCCTGTGCGAGGACATTCTAACGTGCAGGGATTTGGGTCGATGGGTGTGACTGCCCACGGGTTGAAGCAGGAAATGCAGCATGCCCTTGAAACGCTGTTGGGGCGCTCTCTCAGCCGCGTTCAGGGGTATGATACTCGTGCATTGATTGAGGCGGCAGATGAGGGCAAAATCGACTCGCTGATTTGTTTGGGGGGAAACCTCTATGCTGCCAACCCCAACTCAGCGCAAGCAAAACGGGCGATCGGCAACATTGAAACCGTGATTTATCTTGCAACCAAGCCGAATTTAGGACATTTTCACGGTTTAGCAAAGCACAACACAATCATTATTCCGGTGCTAAATCGGTTTGAAAATCCTCATAAAACCACTGTTGAATCGGGTAATAATTTCGTTCGTCTAAATGATCAAGGAAAGACCCACTTAACAACGGCTGATCTGATCGCAGAAGTAGAATTTTTAACAGAACTAGCTCATCGAGTTCATGGTGATTACCCGGTAAACTGGCGCAAATTGCAAGATACAAAATATATACGGCAGTTAATCGGTGAGACGGTTCCAGGCTACGAGAAAATGAAAACGATCGATCAGACGGGCGAAGAGTTTACGATCGCAGGGCGCATTCTCACAGAGCCAAAATTTGCAACGCCATCAGGCAAAGCGTCAATGTTTACAACGCCACTGCCCACGCTGACCTTGCCCGACCTAAGCGACTGGAACGTACCCACCACGCAGGGGTTAGTCTTAGCGCTGATCACGGCTCGTAGTTATTCTCAGCACAACACGGTTGTTTACAAAATTGGCGATAAATATCGGGGAATGCCGCACCGAAATTGCATTCTGATGAACTCGCTTGACGCAGAGCGAGCCGGTCTTCATCAGCATCAGCGCGTCACGGTGCAGGGAAATGTCGGCAAGTTGAAACAGGTTGAAATTATTTACGGAGCAATTCGTCCGGGGGCGGCGCTGATGTTTTACCCAGAAGTTAATGTTATCTTTAGTGCCGATATTGAGCAGCGATCGGGGACGCCTGCCTTTAAGCGAGTTCCGGTGGCGATTTATGCTGAGGAAGGAGTTGTTGCCTGAAATGCGATCTAATTCTCGCTAATTCTCGATGGATGGCATTCCCATATGCGCTTGAGTTGAACGCACCCCATGACTAAACCGTCCCTCAATCCGTCCCTCAATCAAGGTTGGATTTACCGCGATCGCATTACTGCCCCCGTCACGCTGCTCGACTACTACGCCACCCGCTACACCCATTCATCGCGGCAAGATTGGTGCGATCGCATCCAATCCGGTCTGATTTTTGTCGATCATCACGCCATTCTCGATCCGCAAACCCTACTTAGCGCAGGGCAAGTGCTGTCTTATCACCGTCCGCCGTGGGTTGAGCCAGACGTACCGTTTGATGTCGCAGTTCTCTATGAAGATCACGATGTGTTAATTCTCTCTAAACCTTCAGGGCTGCCTGTTTTGCCCGGAGGTGGCTTTCTCGATCACACACTGCTCGGATGGCTAAAGCGTCACTACGACGATCCCCCAATACCCATGCATCGATTAGGACGGGGAACATCAGGAGCAATGCTGCTGGCAAAAACGGAGATTGCTAGATCAAAACTGGCGCAAATGTTTCGCGATTCTACAATCCTTTCTGGGACGAGTCGCGCCATTCAAAAAATCTATCGTGCCTTAGCCACCAGAACCGACCAGCCCGATGCCTTCACCGTGACACACCCGATCGGCAAGGTTACCCATCCGACCTTGGGATATCTCTACGCCGCAACCAGCACTGGCAAAGCCGCAATCAGCCATTGCCGCGTGCTAAGGCGCGGGCGCATCCCGGATACGACCTTGCTAGAAGTGATCATTCCCACCGGCAGACCTCATCAAATTCGGATTCATCTCGCTACCGCAGGCTACCCTCTGTGGGGCGACCCGTTGTATGGCGTTGGAGGCATGACTAAAGCATCGGTTCCGGGCGATTGTGGCTACTTCCTTCATGCCTATCAAGTGAGCTTGCCCCATCCCACGGGAGGATATCAGCTAACCGTCACGGCCCAGCCTCCAGACGTGTTGAGCTAAATCTGGCTAGTAGATTGTTAACGTTGAGTGGATGGGTAAATGGGGGGATGAGCCGATGGGCTAGATTCCTTCCCGACCCATCCACTCTCCTACTCTCCCACTCTCCACCCTCTACTCCTAACCCCTTACTTCCACCTTGACAGACCACTAGCGGGTTTCCATGTGCCATGAAATCCCATTGGAATCACTTCGGGCAATGCTAAGCGGCAAACAGGCTCATCGTTTAAGCGATCGCTATCAAAAACCCAGACTTCGCTGGTATCAGTATTGCCATCGTAAACAACAGTGACAACCCAACCTTGATCTAAATCAACGGCATCGGGCGCATAGAGCGGCTCCACGGCATAGCGATGTTCGCCTAAGTCAGCTTCTACAAGGTCGCCTGTTTGCTGATCGAACCGTGCGATCGCATCAAATAAACCTGTACTCAAATCTCTCGATCGTCGCACTGAAAGATAGGTATGCCGCCACAGTTGCCCCACATCAGACGGGTTGACGCTGGGAAACTCGCAGTCACGATCAAGAACTTTATTCATAGCGATTACCGTTCCTGAGAGCGGATTCAATCGGATTTGCCACAGCGATGAACCCGCTTTTGTTTCCGTATTGCCAGTAGAAACCTCTTTCAAAAACTGGTTTGTGTCAAAACTTTCGTAGCGAGCAACGTTGACGATCGCATTTCCATCCGTATCGATCGCACCATTGCCAAAGTGCCACTGATACCATGGTTCTGTTTCGCTTTGGCTGACTATTTCCAGTGAATCGCGATCGATCACTAAAATATGCGTTCCTTTTTCTGGTTTCCATTCCAGCGAATCGCTAAACCCTCTCAGGCGGGACAACACCAGCAACGGATTCAACCGCACAGGTGAGATCAAAAATAGCAAATATCGCCCTGCCATGACAAAATCATGCACTAGGGGAAGCCCCTCTAATTGAATCTGATTTTGCTGCCTCAATTTACCGGTCATATCGACACGATACACATTCAACACCGCGTTTTGCCCAAAGCTCACCCCAAAGTTATAGCTATCTCCAGTTTTTGCATCCCGTTTGGGATGGGCAGAAAACGGCATCGAAGGCGACAGTCCACCCAAATCATCCAAGCCTCGCGTCTCTAGAGTTTCTAAATCTAACGCATGAGCGTGCCCCCCTTCCCACAGCGCTAGGACGCGATCGCGCATTGCCAGCACCGACGTATTCGCAGCATTTTTTGGAGGTTTGGTAAACCGATTCCAAACGGCTCCGGGAGGCAGCATTCCATAGCCGCCATAAATAAAGTGCCCCGCGTGTTCTTCTTCCTGAAATTCTTCGCTTTGTACGTAGCGATAGACACCCATTGCGCCTGCGTCTTTAAAGTGGATGCCCAGCACTGCACCATCACCATCAAACCAGTGCGCCACTCGCGTATTCCCTCGTTCTAGCCGCGCTGGGCCATTCCGATAGAGTGAGCCTCTTAGCCCTGGGGGAATGGCTCCAGATAGCACCGATAGCGATGTGGGAGCAAACCCTTTTGCGGTGTGCAAAACCGAACCTGTCCAGTCTTTAGGTTGTGTTGCGATAACCATAAAAATCTAGCTCCTGGAATTTTATGAGGGTTGATTGATTTAATCGATTAAAAATGTGAGAACCAACGCCTGTTTGCTATGCAGTTAATCTGTGCAGTTAATCTACTGTGCGACTAATCTACTTGCGGTGAATGGCACTACACTGAATTATAGTCAACAATTTGTATATGTCAATAATTGCATATGCAATTAATTGCATTAAAATATGTCACTTTCTCACGCAATTCTGGCACTCATTCTCGATACTCCTTGCAGTGGTTACGATCTAGCCAAAGACTTTGATCGCGCTGTCAACTTTTTCTGGAGCGCCAGCCATCAGCAGATTTATCGAGAGCTTGCCAAGTTAGAGGAGCAAGGTTGGGTGCAGGTCGAAGCGATCGCACAACTCAACCGACCCGGTAAAAAACTTTATTCCATTACTGAGGCTGGAAAAGCACACTTGGCGAAATGGCTGACCCAGCCCAGCGACGTGATGCCGATTAAAGAAGAACTGCTTGTAAAACTTTGGGCAGGTCACCTGCTGGAACCTGCAATTCTCAGCGAAGAAGTCAAGCGACATCGGCAGTTTCATGCAGATAAGCTGGATGGGTTCATGGACATTGAGCAGCAGTTTTACTCCAGTCCAGCCGACCTGAGCCTTCAAGCAACCTATCAGTATCTCGTTCTTCGTCGCGGCATTCGATACGAACGCGATCGCATTGCTTGGTGCGATGAAGTCCTCGAACTGATGATGAATCACCCGGATGTCAAGAGCTTCTGATACAATTACGGGCGTCGTTCATATCAGCACGTCTCTTGAGCCAGTCGATTGATCTCCCTAAAGTCGATGATTTTTTACAAGAACTCGCCACGATTCAGCAAACGGGTTCTAAGCGGATTGCTCTATTAGGATCGCGCCATGTTCCGATCACTCATCAGACGTTAATCGAGTTGATGAGTTATGCACTGGTTTTAGAAGGCAATCGAATCATCACATCAGGGTCAACCGGAACCAATTTTGCTGCAATTCGTGGTGCTTTGCGTGCTGATCCCAGTATGCTGACAGTGATTTTGCCTCAAAGTATGGAGCGCCAACCGAGTGAGTCTCGTACTCAGTTAGAAAGCGTGATGCACTTGGTTGAATCGCCGGAAAACAACAGCCTATCTTTGGCAGAAGCCAGTGCTTTGTGTAATCAAGAAATTGTGTCTCGCTGTCAACAACTGATTAGCTTTGCATTTCATGACAGTCACACGATTTTGCGAACTTGCCAGGATGCGGAAGATCAACGCAAAATTGTAACGACATTTTATTTTGACTAAAGAACTCATGGCGCTGTTTGGTTTATCTGTCCCCACTATCTTGTTGAGCGCGATCGCGGCTACTGCGGTTCTCGTCTATCTGCCGTTTGTGTTGGTTGCTGTGGCTCGTGTTCAGGCGGGCTATAGCCAAGAAATGATGGCAACCCCTCGCGCTACGATCGACAAACTGCCAGACTACGGCAAACGGGCAACCTGGGCGCACCAAAATTCTTGGGAAGCGTTTTCGTTGTTTAGTGTTGCGGCACTGATGGCCTATGTGACACAACAGAATTCAGCAGTCGTGGCATGGAGCGCGATCGCGTTTGTGCCAATTCGGTTTTTCTACTCAGTGTTTTACGTTTTAGATATTCCCGTGCTGCGATCGCTGATGTTCGCCCTCGGTTCAACGTGCATTATTACCTTGATCGGGTCGAGCATCACCACCACTCTTCAGTAACATGAATAGCAGCATCTGAAGTAACAGCGCCATTCGTGAGTTCCTTTAACCCCTGTTTTTTCTATGGCTTCTACATTTTCGTTTGATATCGTCAGTGAGTTTGATCGTCAAGAACTCGTCAACGCCGTGGATCAGACCAAACGAGACGTGGGCAGTCGCTATGACCTCAAAGACACAAAAACTGAAATTGACTTAAATGAAGATGCGATCGTCATCAACACCGATAGCGAATTTACGCTCGATGCGGTTCACAACCTGTTGCAGCTAAAGTCATCAAAGCGCAATCTATCGCTCAAGATTTTTGACTACGGCAAAGTCGAATCGGCGAGCGGCAGCCGTGTTCGTCAAGAAATCAAGCTTAAAAAGGGCATCAGCCAGGAGATTGCCAAGCAAATTACGAAAATTATTCGGGATGAATTTAAGAAGGCTCAAGGCTCGATTCAGGGCGATGCGGTGAGAGTGTCGGCAAAATCGAAAGATGATTTGCAGGCAGTGATGCAACGGATGAAACAGGAAGATTTTCCGGTGGCGCTGCAATTCACAAATTATCGATAATATTTTAACCTGGGTAGGCGCGATCGCGCTCTTGGCGTTTCCAAAGACTTGCTCTTTTATATCTGAATATCTGTTCATATGTTACGATAAAGTAGACCCTCAGAAGGATAAATTATGGCTACTGCAACTCAAATGAAATGCGCCTGTGAACCCTGTCTTTGCATCGTTAATCCAGAAAGTGGCGCAACTGAAAAAGACGGCAAATATTATTGCAGCCAAGTCTGCGCCAACGGGCATCCCGATGGGCACGGCGACTGTGGACACAAAGGCTGCACTTGCTAACCGCAACAAAGCTCGAAAATAAGGCTCCAGGAGGACAAAATTGTCCTTCCAGAGCCTATTTTTTGGGGCAAAAATTACCCGTTTTATGATGCCAAATTAATCTGTAAATCCTACAGATGTGCGACCCAACCCCTCCTGACTAAGGGGAGATGCCGTAGGCAGGGGGGTCGAGGATCTGTCGCCGTGAAACATCAATTTGGTATGAGATTTAGTAGTTGTGAGATGCATGGGTTGTTTAGATCTCACGCCAGAGGTCACGACAGATAAATCCTATCGGTCGATTCAGATCCTATCGATGTCGGATGATCAGATCGTCTCCACTGACAGAAACCTTGGTAATTTGGCGAATCCCAAACTGGTTTAAGACAGGCTGTACAGCATTAGCAACCCGACTTTGCAACGCCGGATCATTTAGACGAGCGCGGACTTGAGTTTCAACCAGCGATACGATCGTGTTTTTATAGCCAAATAACGGGTTACAAATATCTACCCCAAAAATATTGCACGCTCCCGTTGCTTGAATGTTGGCATTAAAGCCAACCTGGGTCACAGCATAGGAGAGCCGACCGTTTGAGGCGATCGGGCGCAAAAACACATCCATCCGAGCATTATTAATCTCTACATCGGGGACACCGTTATCCCCCAAAGACGCCAGCGCGCCTGTGTGAAATCCTTTAATCTCCCGTCCTGCGCTCTCCATCAACAAACTCAGCTTGAAGGTCGGGCGTTGCCAGCCCACTTGCAGCGAATTGAGATTCCAGTCTTGCACATAAAACTTGGCATCCCCCATGTCTGGACAGAAGAAACCACAGTCTAAATCTTTGACGCCTTCTGGAACATTAAAGCGAAACTCATTTCCACCCAACGTTTGTGGCAAACGGACAAATGAATCGTTGGGTTTATGCCAACTTTTTCCGCGCTTGGGTCCAAAGTTATTCAGGTGAAGTTGCGTTCCCCTAATGGCATTGTTCACCAGAGGCACAATCAACTGGGCAGGAACCCGCACATCTTGCCCTGGTGGCTCAGGTTGAGGGGGCACAGGAGGTCGGGGAGGGCGTCCATCACAGATGGGAGGCGGGTTATCTCCGCTACAGTCAGGAATTGCTCTTACGGGACTTTGAGGAACCCATGCGATCGCACTAGCAAGGCTCATCGCAGAAGCTGCGCTCAAGGCAGCAGCCAGCAAAGAATGTCGAGACATGTCAGGAACTCCTTTCTCAGGGTAGAGAAGGGGAGCCGCCTGAAACCGATGGCGGAATGGCGAGCAACAATGCGTCTTGAGTTCGTTGGTCTAGCGCTATAAAAACCTCTCAAGGGAGTTGCAAATCTCCCCTACAGTTCAAATCATACGGGAAGTCACAGAGTCCTGACATTACCCCAGAGGGTAATTCTTCACCAAAGGTTTCACCTAGAGCTAAGGAGGCGATATCACATCTCCCCCTTAGCTCTACGTTAAATCTTCGACAGTACCGCTTTTGCAGCTTCGATCGTGCGATCGATATCTTCATCTGTGTGAGCCAGCGACATAAAGCCCGCCTCAAACTGCGATGGCGCAAGATAAATGCCCTGCTCCAACATGCCACGATGAAATCTGCCAAATTTCCCTAAATCGGACTTCTTCGCATCCTCAAAATTGTGTACCGGACCTTCTGTAAAGAACAGCCCAAACATACCGCTCACCGAACCGCCACACGCCGCATGACCCGTTTCTTTCGCCACCTCCAACAGCCCAGAAACTAGGCGAGAGGTAACGCGATCGAGGTGTTCATAACTTCCGGGCTGACGCATCAATTCCAACGTTTTGATTCCGGCTGTCATCGCTAACGGGTTGCCCGACAGCGTTCCCGCCTGATACATCGGTCCTGCTGGCGCGACCATTGCCATAATGTCCTTGCGCCCACCATAGGCACCCACTGGCAAGCCGCCGCCAATCACTTTTCCAAGGGTCGTCAGATCCGGCGTAATCCCAAATCGGGCTTGTGCTCCGCCGTAGGCAATCCGAAAGCCGGTCATCACTTCGTCAAACACCAGCAGTGCCCCATGCTCGCGAGTGAGTTCCCGCAACCCTGCCAAAAAGCCTGCTTCTGGCACAATGAAACCCGCGTTGCCCACCACCGGTTCTAAAATTAGACCCGCAATTTCCCCCGGATTGGTCTCAAATAATTGACGCACCGCATCCAGATCATTGTAAGGAGCAGTCAGTGTGGCTGCCGTCGTTGATTTGGGCACCCCCGGAGAATCGGGCAACCCCAGGGTTGCCACACCAGAACCCGCTTTCACCAAAAACATATCGGCGTGCCCGTGGTAGCAACCCTCAAACTTGATGACCTTTTCCCGCCCCGTAAAAGCACGCATCAGGCGCAAAACCGCCATACATGCCTCTGTTCCAGAGTTGACGAACCGCACCATCTCGACGCTAGGAACTGCATCGATCACCATTTCAGCCAACACATTTTCCAACGCACAGGGCGCACCAAAACTCGTGCCTTTTTCGGCGGCTTCCTGAATAGCTCGAACGACGCTAGGGTGAGCATGACCGCAAATTGCTGGTCCCCATGTGCCTACATAGTCAATATATTGGTTGCCATCGACATCCCAAGCGTAAGCCCCGTTGACGCGATCGAAGACGATCGGCTGCCCGCCTACCGACGTAAACGCCCGCACCGGAGAACTGACTCCACCTGGCATTAAGTGCTGAGCCGCCGCAAAAATCTCTTCTGATTTAGCTGTTTTCAAAGTACCTGTGATCAAGGCTCTCTCCTTATTCAAATTCTGAAGATATTCCGAAGGACAGGCGCATTTCCTGCCCAAAGCCGCAATACTGAAAAATTATCTCACTTCTTGGAGGCGGCTAGAATGTCGTACCAAAGCAATCGCGACTTGCCCGAAAGTATTCGCGACCAGCTTCCTGAAACTGCACAACACTTTTATAGAGTAGCGTTTAACTCAGCGCTTCAGTGGTATGGAGAGGAGGCAAAAGCCCATCAAATTGCGTGGAGTGCGGTGCGAAATCAAACGGTTAGCATGAACAGTGCTATCTCGTGAAATTGGGTTTGTGTTAGGGCATTTCATAACGATTACATTTCTTAACCATCTTTTTCTAACTTAATTTTCTAGTTATCAGATTCAATAACACAACAATTCTGAATCGATCTGAAATTTAAGGCGTTCTGCTAGAGAATGCCTTTTTTTAATCCTGAGAGTTGGGAAACTGTCCCGAAAGAGGTAGCATAATTGGGATCTTGCTGAGAAGCGGCATATGAAACTACAGACGGGTGCAACCCTTCAGAATGGGAAATACCTGCTCAGTCAAGCGTTGGGGGGTGATGGGGTTGGGGCGACGTATCTTGCGACCCAGACGTTGCTCAACCAGGGAGTTGTAATTAAGACCCTAGATCCCAGTTTGCAGATTACCCGCAGTTTTCCGCAACTCAAAGAGAGGTTTATCGAAGAAGTCCGGCTGTTAGCTAGAACTCAGCATCCCAGCATTGTCCGCGTCTTAGATTTTTTTGAAGAAGATCAGCTTCCCTGCTTGGTCATGGAACTTATCTCAGGTAGAGGGTTAGCAACGCTGGTGTCTACAACCGGAGCGCTCCCAGAAGCCGAAGCGATTCATTATGTCCGGCAAGCTGGATCGGCACTCAGCGCTGCCCACGCTCATGGACTGATTCACCGAAATATTCAGCCGCGATCGCTGATTTGTCGCCAAGGAACGAATCTTGCGGTTCTGGTTGGATTTGGGTTTGCCCATGATTTAGCCAGCGCCAGTTTGCCTGCCGCTCCTGCGAATCCGTTTACCCCAAGTTGGGAGGTTGAACGCGCGATCGCCATCGATCGCTATGGTCTCGCGGCAACCCTGTACTATCTATTATCTGGGCAGTCTCCGATGGCGCAGATGTCCCTCGATCAGCACCCCTGGAGCGACACGACCAAAGAAGCCATTTTGCTGGGCATGAATCCGGTGATGCAGTCTCAACCTGTGGAAGATTGGCTGCGGATCTTACCCAATACAACGCTGCCATTAGTCGGAACGTCGCCCGCCTTTGAGTGGACGGCTCCGCCTCGTCCTGCGCCATCACCCCCGGCGATCGTTGGTGATGGGCTGCCCAACGTGATCGAGCGCAAAGCCGTTGAGCAAGATGTCCCAAACCGCGTAGAAATCGGCGTAGAAAGAACCGTAAACAGACCGCTTGTGCCCCCTCCCCCACCGCCGCCGCTTAAAATCACTCAACCCACGGCAACCCTCAACGGGTTCTCAACCCCTCCCCCGCCGTCTATCGTCACCCAGCCTCTGACTCAACGCCCCATCGCTACTTACACTGGAATGCGTCGCCACTTTCCAAAATTTTTGATCCTCACCGGGGCATCTGCGATCGCCCTTGGCTTAGGTTTTGGCTTAGCTTTGCGAATCAGCGCTGCCAAAGCACCTGGAGCAAGTATCTTCCACCCCGCCCAAACCTTCCGCGATCGCGACTGGAAAGGCACGCTATCTCCTGAGGTAGATCTGTCTGATATTCCCGTCGAGCAGGCTCCGGGAAACTATGGCAGCAAGCCTCCCATCACCACAGATTGGACTATTCCAACCAACTCGCTAGACACTCCGGCATCTCGTTTGGCTCCTCCTGAGGTTGACCTCAGCCCAGAAATGGAGCCTACGTTGCCTCCTCGCCCAGAAACGTCGCCACTGCCAGATCCCGATGTCCTGGATGTCGCTCCCCCTATAGAAGAGCCAGCCTACTCGCCGCCAGAGCTTGCTCCCGTTAGACCTATCCCGGCTCCCCTTGCGCCGATTGACCCGTTGCCGATTCAGCCTGTGGCTCCCGAACCTCCTACCAATGCCCCGGTTCCCCCTGCCAACGGCGCTTCTGGATCGAGCCAACGCGACAGTGCCCCCGATCCACCCTTCAACTAAAATCGTTCATCAAAATAGCACTGCTCAGCGTTGGGGGTGGACAATACCGCTCTTCCTTGTCGCCGCTCGCTCTTTCCTCGCTAGGAACAAGTTATAATTCGGGTAGCGCGCTGAAATAATTCTTATGAATAATAGTTCTTTACTTCGTGCCTTTTTTGTGGGTCGAGCGATCGCAGAAGTGGTATACGAGCAAGTTGAAGCCGGGGTGACAGAGGCTCTGAGCGAGCTAGGCAAATTTGACGCAGAGCAACGAGAAAATCTGCGAAATTTTGTAGAAGATGTGATGGATAGAGCCGCCCGCGAACAAGCGATGCAAACTCGCTCCACGGCAACTTCAACCCCAGGGGGAACCGCCGTTGACTTTGCCGGGGCACCATCGAGCGATCTGCAAGCCACGATCGATGATCTCAGAGCCGAAATTGCCGAACTGCGATCGCAGCTACAACTCTATCGCAGCCGCTCAGAACAGCCATAAAGCTAATTCTGCCGCAGGGATCTAGGCAGTCCCTTTACACCCCGTTGATCGTCAAGCCAAAGTTAGTTGGAAAGTCGAGTGTCTGTTTCTTCTAATGACTCCAGCCCCTCTCAGCAATCGGTGGAGCCGCCTGTGAGTTCTGACTCGCAGCTTGGACATCCCACAGCCAATGGCAAGCACTTGAGAGCAGCGCCCCGCACCGAACCGGGGTCGCACCTCATGCTGAGCAAGCGTCCTCCAGAGCAACCGTCATCCCCATCCGATTTGCCGATTCCTGAGCACCCCGCTCCGCCCGATCCCGACGGCTCACCCTCGAACCGCCAAACCCGGATGAAACCCCATCGCCCGAAAGCCTATCGCTGGAGCCGCGAAAATTATTCTAAGCAGCGCCGATATATTGATATTTGGTCGTTTGTGCTTAAGCTACTGGCGGCTCGATGGCTCTACAACAAGTCTTGGAGCTATCAGGGAGGTATGACCGATGCCAAGAAAGCGACTCGACGCAAAGCATTAGCCAGTTGGATTCGAGAAACCTTGCTCGACCTTGGACCAACCTTCATCAAGCTAGGTCAACTGTTTTCTACTCGCGCCGATTTGTTCTCAGTCGAGTTTGTTGAAGAACTGTCTAAACTGCAAGACCGAGTGCCTGCATTTAGTTATGAACAGGTTGCAGCAATTATCGAGCGAGATTTAGGCAAATCGATCGAAGAACTATACCGCAGCTTCGATCCGATCCCGCTTGCGGCTGCCAGCTTGGGTCAGGTGCATCGATCGCAGTTGCACTCTGGCGAAGAGGTCGTCGTCAAAGTTCAGCGTCCGGGGCTACGAAAATTATTTGAGATCGACCTTCAGATTTTGAAGGGCATCGCTCGCTATTTTCAAGGGCATCCAGAATGGGGCAAAGGGCGCGACTGGCTCGGCATTTACGAAGAATGCTGCAAGATTCTTTGGCAAGAAATCGATTATTTGAACGAAGGGCGAAACGCAGATACCTTCCGACGCAACTTTCGGGGGCATGATTGGGTACAGGTTCCGCGAGTCTACTGGCGCTATACTTCTCCACGGGTTTTGACCTTGGAATACCTACCAGGAATCAAGATCAGCCATTACGAAGCTTTGGAAGCGGCAGGGCTTGATCGCGGTCGGTTAGCCAACCTCGGCGCTGAGGCTTATCTTCATCAGTTGCTCGATAATGGCTTTTTTCACGCCGATCCCCATCCGGGAAATATTGCCGTCAGCCCAGATGGCAACCTGATTTTCTACGACTTTGGCATGATGGGGCAAATCCAGCCCGTTACCCGCGAGCGATTGCTAGATACCTTTTTTGGGATTGCTCAGAAAGATGCTGATCGAGTCGTGCGATCGCTGATCGATCTCGGTGCGCTTGCCCCAGCCAATGATATGGGCCCGGTGCGCCGCTCGGTTCAGTTTATGCTGGACAATTTTATGGACAAACCCTTCGAGGAACAGTCCATTTCAGCCATCAGCGATGATCTCTATGAGGTTGCTTATGGTCAGCCGTTTCGCTTTCCAGCAACATTCACCTTTGTGATGAGAGCTTTTTCCACCCTTGAAGGCGTGGGCAAAGGGCTAGACCCAGAATTCAATTTTATGGAGGTTGCAAGACCATTTGCAATGCAGCTTATGACCAATGGAAATTCTTCATCAGAAGCCGCCGGAAGCATCATTAACGAACTAAGTCGGCAAGCTGTGCAGGTGGGCAATACGGCGTTTGGGTTGCCGCGCCGCATCGAAGACACGCTCGATAAGTTAGAGCGGGGTGATATTCGGGTGCGGGTTCGCTCTACAGAGACCGATCGCGTGCTCCGGCGGATTAGTGGTGTTAACTTGGGCACAAATTACACACTGCTGACCTGCGCGTTTACCCTCTCGGCAACCATTCTATTTGTAAGCAACTTTGCCTGGGTGGCGGTGATCCCCGCGATCGCTGCCTCGCTCAGTGGAATTGCCCTGATTCGGTTGATGATGAAGCTCGATCGCTACGATCGTATGCCATGACCCGCTCGAAGGTGTGAGTTCAACAATTCTTTTCTACCCTGGTACGAATCGAGTTGAATAGTTGTGAAGGAACCTGATTCCTTTTCTTGTATTCAACGCTTGTTTCTACCTGACATCTAACCATGAAACGCCTTTTTACTGGGATGACAGACACCGGATTAGTGCGGTCTGCCAATCAAGATGCTTATGTTGTCGATCCGGATGGGCGCTTTTTTATTGTGGCAGACGGCATGGGCGGGCATGCCGGAGGGCAAGAAGCAAGCCGCATTGCGACAGAGGTGCTGCAAACCTTTCTCACGACCCACTGGGCGTCTGGAATGGGGTCTGAACAACTCCTGGAAAAGGCATTTTTAGAAGCCAATCAAGCGATTTTAGACGACCAGAAACGGCATCCAGAACGTGCTGATATGGGTACGACGATCGTTGTATTGGCGTTTCGAGAAGAGCAGCCTTTATGTGCCCATGTTGGAGATTCTCGGCTCTATCGGCTCCGAGGCGCGAAATTAGAGCAGTTGACCGAAGATCATACGTGGGTAGCCCGTGCGGTGCAGCTAGGTGAATTGACCTGCGATCAAGCGCGATCGCATCCGTGGCGGCATGTGCTGGCACAATGTTTGGGGCGAGAAGACCTTCAAACTATCAAGATTCAGCCGATAGACCTCCAACCGAGCGATCGCGTGCTGCTCTGCACAGACGGACTCACCGAAGAACTCTCGGATCAACTCATTGCCAATCAGCTAAAAGCGATTCGGGTGTGTGAAAAAGCGGCGGTGGCTCTGATTAATGCGGCTAAAGACCGAGGCGGACGAGACAACATTACTGTCATCATTATTGCTATCGATACTGCAAAATAGGGCAGACCCTAGCCCCCCTTCATGGCTAGAAGCGTTGATTTTTTGCCCTAGTGGTCTGTCAAGGTTGAAATGAGGGACTAGGAGGAGAGGGGGAGTCTAGTAATCGGAACCATCTACCCATTCACCTATCAACTCAACGTTGACAATCTACTAGCCCTATTGGATAAAGCTGACCTTGGTGCGATCGCGCTTCACGTAACATCGCTACGTTCATTTTCTGGCTCTTTACGAAAACGTCTTCAGGGCAAGCACCAAACCTGGGGTACCTGAGCAAAATTTGCAGTTTCAATGGCTTCTCATCCGTAGGGTTCATCATTCGTCAAGTTCCCTTCTACTACGGGTAGATCCCTTCTTCTCTCTAATTGCCAACCTTGGATTAGGGATTACAATTTCAAGTTACCCTAAGGGGGGTATGGTCATTTTGTCAAATGCTTGTTATCTTTGTTAACAACAAGCGATAAGTGCCTTCCCACACTGGGCATTTCTCAAGAATCGCCACCGCTTGTGGAGAATCCACCGTTGACAATATCAGCGATTGGGTCTCTAATCTGTCTACTCTCTTACACTGTCGTCTACTCTCTTACATTGGAGATTGTTATGAGTCAACCTGTAGAGCTTAGCTTGGAACAGCAATTCAACATCCGTTCATTTGAGACTCAAGTGCAGAAGATGAGCCGCGAACAAGCCCAAGATTTCTTGGTCAAGATGTACGAGCAAATGCTAATGCGCGAAACGATGTATCGTCACTTCCTGAAGCATCAATGGGGTTTGGAACCTGAGATGCCGTAGTCGCAACCCATCAGTCAACCCATACCTGCATGGGCGACCTCGAACTCTTGCTTTGTTCTTGCGAGAAAGAAGCTGGGGTGTGGGGCGTTCAGCACCTCACAGTTAGCACCTCACAGTCAACCCTCTTGTCAATGGCGCGAGTCTGCCATCCTTTGCCCAACTGAATAAATGCCGCTTTGTCGAACTTTTTAACCAGCGACTTATCTGCGCCCTTGCTTGTTGCAGAGCAATCCTTTCAAACCTCTATTCAAATCTCTATGAGTTCTGACGCATACTGCGAAAGTAGGGTATCCAGAGTGTGGAGATTGAATTTCAGCAACTGCTTGAGTAGATTTGGGCTGAACCCGCTAGCATAGTATTTTATTTTTGTTGGGTTGTTGCTTCCTGTGACCTTGAAGTAAGGAGAGAGCAACCCTTGAGGCAACCAACGTTAGTAGCGATCGCACTTCAATCTCTTAGCTGATCTGAAAACTAGAGAATGTTTTGGTTTTGCCAGGTTTCTCAAAATCGTATGGATGCGCTTACTCCAAGATTACGCTCTGTGTCGATCGGGCTAAAGCTGGGGAGCTTGTTTGTGCCATTCTGTCGCCTGCTCATAAGCATGGGCAACCTGAAACACTTGGTCTTCTCGCAACACATTTCCAATAATTTGTAACCCAATAGGCAACCCTTGGGAGTCAAACCCGCAGGGAACGCTCATTCCAGGTAAGCCTGCTAGATTAACAGGAATGGTCATTAAGTCAATAAGATACATACTGAGCGGATCGGCAGATTTATCCCCACTTTGAAAGGCAGTTGTCGGTGCAGTTGGAGATACCAAAACATCTACGCTTTCAAACGCTTTCTCAAAATCTTGTTTAATCAACGTTCGGACTTTCTGAGCCTTGAGGTAGTATGCGTCATAATACCCTGCGGATAGGGCATACGTTCCGATCATGATGCGGCGTTTGACTTCTGCGCCAAAGCCCTCAGCACGAGTGCGAGTGTACATATCCATTAAATCTTCGGCATTTTCAACGCGCGTACCGTATCGCACCCCGTCATAACGCGCTAGATTTGCAGACGCTTCAGACGGCGCAATGATGTAGTATGCGGCAATCCCGTAGCGAAATCGAGGGCAGGAAATTTCCTGAATTTCGGCACCGAGCGCTTTGATCTGATCGATCGCGGCTCTCACCGCTTTTTCTACGTCAGCATCTAGCCCTTCGCCAAAGGTTTCGGTAATAATTCCAACTTTTTTACCTTTGAGATCGGGGGTGAAAAATTGGGTGTAGTCAGGAATTTCCACCTTCAAGCTTGTGGAATCTTTGGGATCGTAACCCGCGATCGCGCCTAACAAAATCGCCGCATCTTCTACCGATCGCCCAAACGGGCCGATCTGATCGAGCGACGAGGCAAACGCCACCAAGCCATAGCGTGACACTAAACCATAGGTCGGTTTCATCCCAACAATGCCACAAAACGACGCAGGCTGCCGAATTGAGCCGCCCGTGTCTGAGCCAAGCGACACCACGCATTCTCCACTTGCCACGGCTGCCGCCGACCCGCCCGACGACCCACCCGGCACCCGCGACACATCCCACGGATTGGCAGTTTTTGCAAACGCAGACGTTTCAGTCGAGCCGCCCATCGCAAACTCATCAAGATTGGTTTTGCCCATCATCACCGCACCCACATCCTGAAGCTTCTGCGTCACCGTAGACTCGTAGGGCGGAACGAAGCTTTGCAAAATATGAGACGCGCAAGTAGTGGGAACGCCTTGGGTACAGAGATTGTCTTTGATGCCAATGGGAATGCCTGCCAGTAAAGGAATCGCCTCTTTGGCAGCGAGTTTGGCATCTACTCGGCTGGCTTGCTCTAAAGCGCGATCGCGCGTCACATGCAGAAAACTATGTAAGGTTGGCTCTAGGGCTTGAATCTGTTCGAGCGATGCTTGAGCAATTTCCACAGCCGATCGTTCTTTCCGAAGGAGTTGTTGATGCAACTCGCGAATGGATGCCATACACTGTCCCTTTTTAGTTAGCACGTTTAAAATAACAGCCAGAATAACAGTATAGGGGTGTAGCGTGTTTTTGAAAAAGCAGAGCCGAAGAGGCAGGCGGCTCTTCCCAACCCGCCGCCTATTTGAGCTATATTTCAGATGCACCACGCGCAACCAACAAGGCTGGGGACGATGAGAACAATGAAACACCTTGCAGGAGTAGTGTTGCTGAGTTTGGCACTATTTAGCTGTTCGGGATCGGTCAACGCAGACAATGCAATCAACCCTCAAATGGAGGAGCAGGTTTTACAGATTATTCGCAAGCATCCAGAAGTAATTTTAGAATCGGTGCAAGCGTATCAGAAGCAACAACAAGACGACCAACGCAAAGCACAACAGTCGTTTATTCAAACTCTACAGCAGAATCCGAAAGTGGTGATTGGAAAATCGCCAACTAAAGGTGCAACACAAAGTAAAGCGGTTTTGGTAGAATTTTCTGATTTCCAATGCCCCTACTGTGCAACCGCTTCAAAAACGCTGAAACAGTTCATGACAAAGCATAGTAGTAACGTAACCTTAGTCTATAAACACTTTCCGTTAACCAGCATTCATGCTCAGGCGTTGCCTGCTGCTAAAGCCGCATGGGCAGCCGGAGAGCAAGGGAAGTTTTGGGAGTTTCACGATGCGCTGTTTGCCCAACAACAGAAGTTGGGAGAAACGTTCTACGTCGAGACGGCTAAAAAGCTGGGCTTAGAGATGGAGCGGTTTAATCGCGATCG
The DNA here is from genome assembly GCF_010091945.1 of Myxacorys almedinensis A. Taxonomy (GTDB): domain Bacteria; phylum Cyanobacteriota; class Cyanobacteriia; order Leptolyngbyales; family Leptolyngbyaceae; genus Myxacorys; species Myxacorys almedinensis. The sequence goes on along the minus strand of NZ_WVIE01000014.1, from coordinate 21,415 downwards.
CACGGGTCAAGCCGTCGAAACTGCGATCGCTGCCGATGTTGACCTCGCCGAAAAACTTGGCATCGAAGGCACGCCCTTTTTTGTGATGAATGGGCGCACTTTCTCTGGGGCGGTTGAGCTAGCTGAGCTTGAAACCACTCTGGCTCAAGTGAAATAAACCTGCCTGACGATTTAAGCCGATCTAACAAAGACGATGACCCTAAAACGATTGACCGCTTTACTCTCTGTTCTACCCACGCTGATCTTGCTACCCGCCGTGGCTCAACAGCCGCCAAAACCCACTCCCACCCCAAAGCCTCCACAGCAAAGCCGCATCTACGCGCCCATTCCCCTTACCCCAGGGCAAGAAATCAGCGATCGCTTGTCCGAATCTGATATTCCAACGGGTCAAGGGAATTTTGCGCGAGATTACTCAATTCAACTGCAAACCGGGGATCAAATTGCAATCGATTTAGTCTCCGACAATTTTGATACGATCGTCGCGTTGATGACAAGTCAGGGGGCGACCGTGGCTGAAAACGATGACGGCCCAGATGGGACAACGAATTCGCTGCTGTTTACCCGCATCACCAAAACGGGGGAGTACGTCGTTCGGGTTAAGGCATTTGGAGAAACTCCGGGTGGGTTGTTCAAGCTAAAACTCACAAAGCTAAAGCCAACCAATTAGCGTCGCCGCTTTCCTGCTGATGGCGATCTGTTGGATCGTCAACTCCTCAACCTGCTCAACCCCTAACCTGCTCAACCCCTAAAATTAGAGGGCATGGAGTAGAAACCAAAGGTTAACCTATCTGAAACAACTGCATTACCCGCTCAGCCGCATCGGTGAATCGAGCGGGTGCGATTTTAGTTGCCCATTAAATCCGCATAAAATTTGGGTCTGACCTTTATTTATATCGCCACCTAGAATGAATCATTCCACGATTCCTCCGGAGTTGCGCCTAGCGCTAATCGCGATACAAATAAAAATCAAACCCAAGTTAGAACGCTAGTTACAACGCTACAAACGAACGAATCTCTCGTTATCGTCTGCGAGGAACTTTATTGAGGTAGTCGATGCTAGAAGCAGAGACGCTCTGAGCATAATTACCTTTGGTAGAAACCGAAGCCGCCATATCGCGATACCGGCGCGGATCGCCTTCTGCCAACTGCCGCTCCTGGAATTTCTTAGCAGAGAAGTTGCTGACCACAAACTGCCAGTCGGTTTTCACCGTTCCGGCACTGGCGCGGAAATCTTCACCATAGCGAGGCGTCACCAAGTTAAACGGGCGACCTTCCATGCGGCGACGCTGATAAGGGACGGTGTAGTCCCCAAACGCCATCGTGTACTCTTCGCTGCTGAGCAGTTCATCCACAAAGCCATCAAAGCCCTTGGTCGCAATTTTGATCGACCAAGCAATCTCTTCGTCTTTGTTATAAGAGTCGCGACCCAAAAAGCGCTTGAGGCAAATTTGCACCAGTCGATAATTGTTGTTAACTTCAACCACGGTGCTGTAAAACCGGGAAGACTTTGCCAATTCGGCAATGAATCCGCGAACGGTAGTTACACCGTTTCTCAAACGAGATTCAGACGTGATCTGACGGTTGAACTTTAAGGTTTCATGTTCGCTAAACACTTGGCGATAACACGCCCAAATCAGAGCTTCCATTTCCGTCGAAGAACCGACTTCTTCTATGCGATAGATGTAGGGTGCATCTTCGTTTCGATCCGCTTTGCCAAAGGTGCTAACGCGGTGGTTTTGAGTTGTAGGCTTGTAGTCGAGTAAGGGCAATGCCATGCCAGAATTTCCCCCGTAATATAAAGGATAGGTATGGATTAGAGAATGGATGTATTAATCCAAAGCGTAACACTAATCATCCCGTGTCACGATTATCCCGTGTCAAGGATGCAAACACCAGGTTTAGCGCAACGGGAAACCCGAAGCGGTGCTAATTGAGGCTGCCGTGCCAGAGACAGCGCGATCGCGGGTCATGTCGGGAATGGCAATATTTGCGGTTGACACCGGCGTATACTGCACTGGCGTTACCGTCACCGATCGCGCCATGTCGCGGAAGTTGGCGATGTCGCCCCACATATAGCGGTTGGTGCTTTCTTGATCCCGCCAATAGTCGGCGTAGCTGGGCGTCACCAGGTTAAACGGACGATCGTTATAGCGACGACGCTGGTAAGGAACCGTAGTATCGCCAAACGCTTGGGAGTATTCTTCGCTATCGACGATCGCATCGACAAAGCGATCCCATCCCAGAGTCGCAATCTTGATCGACCACGACAATTCTTCCTCGTGATTGTAGGAGGAGCGACCGAGCAACCGCTTGAGAGTCAGGTTCACTAACCGGTAGTTAGAGTTCTTCTCAATCACCCAAAGGCGGAAGGTTTCAGACTTTGCCAAACCGCGAATAAAGTCACGAACGGTAATAGTTCGGTTCTTAAGCTGCGATTCCAAATTCGTCTGACGACTGCTTTTTAAGATCACATGCTCACTAAACACTTGGCGATAGCCTGCCCAAATTAGGTCAGCAATATCGCTTTGGTCGGTGCAGTTTTCTAACCGATAGATGTAAGGCGTATCTTCGCCCGGAACTTCGTAGCCCTCGACGCGCTGATTTTGCGTAGACGGTTTGTACTCAAGGAGAGGAATAGGCATAAGTTAAGGCAGGAGAAAGAACAAGAACAGGTTTAGACTTTGGCATTCGAGGGAATATAGCGGTAGGGCAACGCCACGGATGTCCGACGAAGGGTGGGGGTCGGCGTCGTGGTTTTGTGCGTCGTATCGGGCACAGCGATCGCACTAGAGGTTGCCCGCGCTACGTGGCGCTGCGAATCTAATTGGGGGGTCGAGAGGCTTTGCGCCATGCTCAAGAAATTCGCAGGAATGGCTCGACGAATTACTTGCTTGTCTAGATTTCCCGCGCTATAGGTCCGCACTTGATAGTAAGAACGGGTTGCCAAATCCATCGACAGCAAGCGATTGCGCCAGTAGTCGCCGTAGCGAGGGTTGACCAAGTTAAAGGGGCGACCTTCCATCCGCCGCCGTTGAAACGGGACGATATCGGTTCCAAAGGTTTCGCGGTATTCTTCGCCATCGAGAATTGAGTCGATAAACCCGTGCAATCCTTGGGTTGCGATCACGATCGATTGAGAAAGTTGCTCGCTTTGCCCATAGGACGAGCGACCCAAAAAGCGTTTGAGGGTGATATCGACCAATCGATAGTTGGAATTAGTATCGGCAACTAGCTGACGATAAACGTCTGATTTTCCTAAGCCGCGAATGAAATCGGCGACGCTAATTGCCCGATTTCTCAACTGCGATTCGAGGAATTTCTGACGATAGCTTTGCAAAATCAACTGCTCAGCAAAAATCTGACGATAGGCTGCCCAGATGACGCGATCGACATCTTCTGGGCTTTGGGCGTCCGCCAAGCGATACCTGATCGGATCATCTTCGTCTATCACGTCGTAGCCGTTGACGCGCTGGTTTTGAGTTTTTGGCTTAACTTCAAGTAAGGGCAGCATAGATCACTGTGCGTAGGGGACAATCGTAAGCTGGTGTTGAGCCATTGAGGCTCGCGCTCTGACCACTTCATCCTCATCGGTTTGGCGCAGGTGCTCTAACCGTTCGAGGGCTTGGCGAGTCAAATCAGTTGTTTCAGAACAATTCTGAAGAGTGAAGATCCAAGACTGAAACGCCGCGATCGCAGCGTAGCGAATCGTCCAATCTGAATCGTGGGACACAAGCAGCAAGGTGGAAACCGTGCGATCGTGAATCGACGGCTGACCGTCTAGATCACGCGGCTGCCAGCGCAGAGTGCCCAATCCTTTGATGGCAGCCCGCCGGACGCTGGGTGCAAAATCAGTTGCCGCCGCCTCTAGCAACACCTCAAAAGCGCGCGGGTCTGCGATCGCAGCGAGTGCTCGTAAGCTAGAGGCTCTGGCTCCATAGTTGTAGTCATCGATCTGCTCTAGCAACAATGGCACGGCTGCCTCACCCATCTGCACCAATCCTGCCACCGCCACCGATGCGGCACCCGGATTGTTGTATCCCAGCACCTCGATTAGCGTTGGAATGGCGCTGAGTGATGCCGTCTGGGCTAAAGCTCGGACAGCGCCAATCAGCGTTGCGGGAGAGTCCGCCTGGGCGATCGCGGTGATCAAAGGTTCGATAGCAGGATCGGTGGCAATCATGGAGCAGAGACAGGATAAAGATCATCAACGGGAACGAAGATCCTCCCCGTTCTATAGCAGCGTATCCATCAGCGTCATCAGGCGAATCGCCGCTTCAGAGTGAGCATCATTTTCGCTTAAATGATGACCCAGCAAGCCCTTGAGCGCGAGGAGCTTAAAGCTATTCTCGACAGGAGCCTGAGCGATCGCACTAGCCGCCGGCACATATCCAATTGCGCCTAGATCCGCTAGGGCAGAGCGACGCAATTGAACCTCGCTGCTGCTGAGTGCCCCCACCAAATGCTCGGCGTAGTAGGGGTCATGGGTGAGTTGGTAGAGCGATCGCATTGCGGCATACCGAACTCGCTCAACTCCATGGTCAGCAAAGGGACGAATCTGCTCTACCGCCTCCGTCGCGTGCAGCGTGCCGAGCGCTTCAATCACTGCTTCGTAAGGCTGAACCAGATGGGGAAGACCCGGTGCAAACTGGGCAGCATCTACCCCGCCGTCTAGCAAACTGAGGAGAGCGGAAATGCAGCTTGCATCACCGAGCGCTTCAAGTGCTTGCGCTGCTGCTTCGCGTACATAAAAATCAGAGCAGTCGAGGCATCGAATGAGTGCCGCTACTGCCCGCTTATCGCCGAGTTTACCCAGTGCCCGGGCTGCGTTACGCCGCAAGGGATAACCACCCATCGCCGTACGATTTGCGTCATCATCAAGTGCCGCAATCAGGGCATCTACGGCGACCACATCGCGTACTCGAAACTTACCAAGCCACCACGCCGCATAATAACGAATGCTCAAATCTTCGTGGCGCAGGTTTGCGATCGCTTCGTGAGCTTCCGGAGGAATCGCTTCGTGAGCTTCCGGAGGAATCGCTTCGTGAGCTTCCGGAGGAATCGCTTGTTCCGTCGCTAGAAATTGAACATTCGCCAGATCGGGTTGTTTGCTCGGAGAGTCCATGACGTGCAGCATTAACCTATCAATTCGATATTGACAATTTTTCCACCCAAACGGCTGATGCGCTGCATTTCGTCACTCATGCGGCTATAGGGAACCGTGATAAACATGCTGCCGCTATTGCGAATCTCATAGCTGTTTTTATCGGTTTCATCGTTCTGACGCAATCCAGCCACTTCAAACCGAAACATACGGCTTGCCGATGAGGAAATGCCACCAGAACCCACGGTTGTTTGACCAAACATAACTTCAGTTCCTCAACGAATGAATAGTAAACACGTTAAAATCGGCAAATCAAATTAGGAGACGCGATCGACACCAGAGAGCCAGCCCTTAGTTAGCGATCGGGCGACTCTTTAGGGGGCGGGGGAGCATCGTTGGACTTTGCCTGGGTCGTTTGTTGAGCTCCCGTCGCTTTGCTTTTCCCTTTCGCTTCCAAGTTTTGGTTAGCCGTAGCAGCTTGCATCTTCGCAGTGCTGTCGCCATCTAGGGTTACAGGCTGAATGCTGACGATATTGCCGCCCATCCGTAAAATCCGCTGCATTTCGTCATTCATCCGGCTGTAGGGCACCGTGATATAGAAACTGCCGCTTGTGCGAATCGGGTAGCCGAGTTGATCGCTTTCGTAAGTCTGACGCATCCCTTCAACTTCGTAGCGAAACATGCGATTTTCAGCACCACTTAGCCTGCTACTGCCCAGTGCAGTTTGACCAAACATAATTTATTGCTCCTGTAGTGAGATCCATGGGGCATCTGGGGAGACAGACAATGCCTCCCGAATGTTGCGACTAAGCGCGAGATACGTTCACAATTTTGCCGCCCTTCTTTGTAATCTCCTGAAGTTTTTGGGAGAGTTGCTCGTAGGGCACTAAGATTGCGCTGCTGCTGCGACGCACCTTAGGATAACCAGGCTGCAAAATTCCAGTCACCTCAATGCGGTATACCCGCCCGCTTTCCTGCTGGGTTCCACCGAGGGCTTTTCTCGGTGCTGCATCATCAGGAATTGCCGCATGTTTCCAGCCCGATGCTCCACTACCGCCACCCGAAGGTTTGTCAATTCTAGAGGCAAAGTTTTGCCCAAGTTCGCGCGTGAGGCGAGGAGATTTACCACCGATACTGCCGCGATCGCTGCTGGCATACCCGCGATACAACCGAAACATGCGCGTAAAGCCAGTGGTTCTCACCCCCGCTTCCACCTGAAAGCCGGTGTAATACGGAACAACGTTGTTGCCAAACTTATTTTCGTATTCCATGCTGTCAATGTAGGAATCGATTTCAGCATCGTAACCCTGTTCTTCGCAAAGCCCCGTGTGGTATCCCCACTCTGCCTCATCGTAGGGCGCGCGACCGAGTAGATGTTTAAAGTTAAGCTCAACAAACCGTTGGTTTGAGTTGCGGTAGAAAAATTTGCTTTTATACAGGTCAGACTTTGCGATCGCCCGAACAAAATCCCGTACTGTGGTCATGCCCTGCCGCAGCAATGACTCTGCCGAGACCAAGCGCTCTGACTTCATGATGTAGTCATTACCCAAAACCTGACGGTACGCCGCACGAAAGACGGATTGCAATTCGGCTTCTGTCCAGTCTGGTCGTAGCTCTACTCTCGAAGAATCATCAAATGCAGACAGCCCTAACGGTCCGGCTGCTGCCAAGTTGTTTACTAATAAGCCGCCCATGCTTGTCCCCCAACACAACAATAAACTTCTTAATCAAACTTAAGAAAAACAATGCCCGGAAAAACGAGCAACTGTTAGCCACTCTGCCAACACTCGCTAATTTCTCCGGGCACACAGCACCTGAAGATTAGCTCAGGGCGTTAATTGCATAGTCAATGTAGGTGTTGGCTTGGTTAGCCGCTTGACCACTGAGACCATGATTCGACTTGATGTGGGTAAGCGCTTCAACATACCAGCTAGGAGAAAGCTCAAAGCTGCGGTTGATTTCGTCTAAACCAGCAATCAAGTACTCATCCATCGGACCTGTACCACCTGCGATTAAGCAGTAGGTAACCATCCGCAGGTAATGACCGACGTCACGAGCGCACTTAGACTTACCACGGGAATCAGCAGCGTACTGAGGACCCTGCATTTGGGTGGTGTACGGGAACTTTTGGTAAACAGCGTTTGCGGCACCGTCGATCAAGCTTTGTGCATTAGAGGTTAAGGCACGAGCCGCTTCTAAACCAGCCGTAGCTTGCTCAAAACGACCATTTGCGGCCTGCAATTCGGTGTTACCCAGAAAACGACCTTGGGTATCTGCTGCTGCGATCGCTTCGGTAATTGGGGTCTTCATTGTTTGGTTATCTCCCTAAAAAGTGTGTCCTGCAAAGGTTTGGTGAAAACAATGTCTAGCCGGTTAGTGTCTAGCCGGTTGAGGCACAATGCTCACAGAGAAGCAATCGCCTTAGGCAACCGCAGAAGCAGCGCGATCGAAGTAGCTTGATAGCTCAGACATGATGGAGCTACAATCGCCACGGCTAATGCCAGGTGCATTCTGGTCATTTGCGATTTTGACGGCAATATCCTTCATTTTTTGGACGCCAGCAGCGGTCGAACCACCTGGAACGCCAAGAGCTTGGTAGGTTTCACGCAAACCGTTGAGGCAACGATCGTCCAGAACGCTAGCATCACCCGCCATCAACGCATAGGTCACATAGCGCAAAATGATTTCCATATCGCGCAAGCAGGCAGCCATACGACGGTTGGTGTAAGCATTTCCACCGGGCTGAATGAGTTGAGGCTGATCTTCAAACAGAGCACGAGCGGCGTCAGTCACGATGGACGAAGCGTTGGTGCTGATGCGGTTAACTGCATCAATGCGCTTGTTGCCTTCTTTGATCATGTTGTTCAGCGCATCAAATTGACCGCTGCTCAGAAAATCACCTTTGGCGTCAGCCTGGGAGACAACCTTAGCGAATGCATCTAGCATGGATGACTTCTCCTAAATGTTTGGTTTGAGTTCGGATTTGGTTCAGAACTGGAAGGTGGATCTGAAGCCATTTGGGGTACGAAAACTAGCGGGAAGGATTGGAAACCGCTCACTTGCTAATCAGGCATCCCTTAAATCAGTGTTGCACTAGTTAGGTTACAAAACTGAAGTTTCTGAGAAATTATGAGAAATTGTCACATTTCTATAAGGAAAGCAGAATCTTAATCAGCAGGTGTTCTATATGGGTTTCTTTTGTTGGTTCCCCCTACAGGTTTACTTTATACAATGCAGTAGAGCCGTTATTTGTTACAAGTTGTTGATTTATATCAAGTTAAAGGAAATAAATCGCAGAATGCCTAAAACTCTAGACATCTGGCGGAAACTTGAAGCGTTTTTTGGCGATTTTCTGAGGAGAGTGGTGTTAATTAGATGAAGTTTTGTTGATTTAATATTTTCTTTAGATCGGTGTAAATCTCTTCACTATGAGATTTCAGGCGTTTTCAGAATTATGAACTCTGTAAATTTTGGTGACAGATTGTAACGTAATTCTTCAGAGAATATGTTTCAGTTTATTAAGTTTGCCTGGGGCAGCAAGTTTCGTCGCGATTTTTGCAGAAATCAAGTAGTCGAAGTGCTCAATTTACAAATAGGCATAGGCGGAAGAGGGAATACTGCTGCGATAAAAGCAAAAGCACGAGGCAAAGCATGACCCCTAAGCATGGCAGCAATGTAGGGAGAGAAATGAATTAGTAGGGGGTACCACTCCGAAGCGATCGCTGTCTTAATAGCTCTAGCGCCTTTGTAAATAAGGGAGGCAAGGGCGCGATCGCTTCTACCCATTCGGTTGTTATCGGATGTTTTAGCCTCAACCGCCACGCATGAAGCACTTGCCCCGGCAACTTAATTTTGATCGAGCGTCCAGAACTATAAGTCGGATCTCCAACGATCGGATGCCCAATAAACGCACTGTGCACTCGAATTTGGTGGGTTCGTCCAGTTTCTAATTCAAATTGCATTAGCGTAAAGTTGCCTAACCGCTCTTTTACCTGCCAATGGGTTACGGCGCGCCGTCCGCCCTTTTCTTCTGGCACAACGGCTTGTTTCTGCCGATCTACTAAATGCCGCCCGATCGGGTGATCGATCGTGCCAGTGTCAGATCTCGGTGCGCCGTAAACAATGCCAAGATAATCACGCTTGGCTGTTTTCAGCCTGAACTGTTCTTGCAAATGATGAAACGCCAGGTCTGTTTTGGCGACTACGATCGCGCCTGTTGTGTCTTTATCTAACCGATGGACAATTCCTGGACGCTGAATTCCATTAATTCCCGGTAGCGTTGTGCAGTGGGCAAGTAAAGCATTAACCAGGGTGCCCGATTCGTGCCCCGCAGATGGATGCACAACCAATCCCGCAGGTTTGTTGATAATGATCAGCGAATCGTCTTCGTAGAGAATATCCAGCGGAATAGGTTCTGGGTCAAGCCGCAGAGGTTGGGCATCTGGAACCTCGATGTGAATGCGATCGCCGTCTTGCACATCTACCTTTTTAGACGTACAGACCTGACCGTTGACCAAAACGTAACCTTGTTCGATCAGGTGTTGGAGGCGCGATCGCGACAGATCTGGTAGCTGTTCTGCCAGAAAGCGATCGATGCGCTCATGAGGCGCGTCAACATATAATTCAATCTGCGAAGACAAGGGTTCTAGAGCCTCTGACACAATTTATTCATTCTCAGCGATGAACTCCATTTTTAGCCACGATCGCTCCGATTTCTGACTCACCCTATTCACTTCCCTCAGGCTTAGAATTCTTAGCTTAGAATCCTCACGGCAGTTTTAGCACAACCTGATTGCGCCCTTTCTGCTTTGCCTCATACAATCCGGCATCTGCCACGTCAACTAAGACCTCAGGAGATAAATCGGCGGTCGGCACGATACTTGTAACCCCCAAACTCAACGTGATAAACGGAGACACCCACGAACCACTGTGATCAATTGCTAGCGCCTGCATCTGCGACTGCACCACTTTAGCCACCCGCAGCGCTCCATGGGCATCTGTGTTGGGCAAAAGAATCACAAACTCTTCACCTCCGTAGCGTGCCGCCAAATCGGTAGGACGCTTCACCGAGTTTTTTAGCACACTTGCAATCATCCGGAGACACTGATCGCCCTTTGAGTGACCATACGTATCGTTGTAGCTTTTGAAATAATCTACATCGCATAAAATCACTCCGAGCGGCGTTTGCGATCGCAACGATCGAGACCATTCTCGATGCAACGTTTCATCAAACATGCGGCGATTTGCCAGCAGCGTCAACGGGTCTTGATTAGACAAAACGGTAAGTTGCTGTGCCTCAAACGTCATCATCGTTGCCCCTGCAAGAATGATGGCGAGCGACATCGGCACCAGCGGCAACCACCAGCCCAGCATCAGCGCCCCGAAAGACGCAAGAAAAATTGCCCCCGCCAACAAGAGCGTCAGCGTAATTTTATAGAAGTGGAAGAACCGCCGCGCTCCAATCCATGCACTAGAATAAGCCAGCAGGGCGATCAAACTCCACTCTACCCACTTTGGCAAGACTCGAATCAACGGACGCCCATCTAGAACCGTACTCAAAATTTGGCTTGTCAGGGTAGCGTGCAGTTCCATTCCGGAAATGGGAACCGGAGCCGAACCGGTCGCACTACTGTACGACATAAAAAAAATGTCTGAATTGCCTGCGGAAATATCGCCCACTAACACAATGCGATCGCGAAACGTGGTTGAAGGCACGGTTTGATCTAAGATATCTCGCACAGCAACCATCTTAAACGGTTGTCGCCGTGTGCGCGGGTTGAGCAACACTTGATAGCCCCCGTCATCTGCATTGACATATCCCCCATCATCTTTGCTAAACATGGGAAATTTAGCGCCCCGGAGGCGAAAATCATTAGAACTCTCTTCTGGGGTCACGCCTAGAGGCTCTAAATACTCTAACGCTATTCTCAACCCCAGTCCTTCCACGAGCGGCGGTTCACTATTGACAAACAACACGCCCCGTCGCACCCGCCCATCAACATCAGGAACCACATCACTTGCCGCAATGCGATCGCTCTCAACCAACATCGGATGCCCGGCGACATCGTTACCATTTTTACTGCCGATAATTTTGGCAATTCCAATCAGGTTGGGTGTTGTTTGAAACACATCGAGCAAGGCTTTGTTGCCCGGTTGAGTCGGTAAATTACGATAAAGATCTAGCCCAATTACGCGAGGCTGTTGCGCTTTGATTTTGGTTAGCACCCTAGCTAACGTCTGATCCGGAATTTGAGCGCTGCCCAAGGTCTGAAAGTCGTTTTCATTAAAGCCTACAAGCACGATGCGATCGTCAACCGGTTCTACAGGGCGCATCTGCAAGAGCCGATCAAACGCGGCTAGTTCAGAACTCTGCAACCCGCCCAAATCACGGATCAGCATGATACATCCTGCTGCTGCCAAGCCAGACAACACTAAGACTCGGTGTCTCCATAAAAATTTTTGTCCCCGTGTACGAACCAGATGGGCAGACTTCGATTTCATAGTGGATTGTGACATCGGCGCTTAGGTCTCTGAGGTATCTGGCGCTAGAGCAAAATCGATGCTAGAAGCACAATTGATTCCATCTAGCGTTCCAGAGTGTCTAAAATCTGCTACTCAGTATAGGCTATGCAAATTCTTTGTCATTATTCTTTTTCCTTGCAATTATTTCTTCAAGGGGAAAGCACGTTGAAATCGACGCTCTTGCCCAAACTGTTTCAGAGAATTACATTCCAAAAGGGATCTTAAAGCAAGGCACGAACTTGTGTTAAAGTTCCATAATCTAGAGATTGTTTAATGTTGATTGACAAAGTTGAGCCACAGTGCCGCATCAGACGCATCAGTTTATGAGAATCGCCGCCATTGCAGCCGATCATCATCGTATTAAAAATAGTATTGAACAGATTAAAACTATAAGCTTAAAATGCCTAAGAATTAAAATCGGCAATGAGTAGACATACCGGAAAAATCGCTACTTGACAAGGCATCAGCACGGGTCAAAACTCAAATTAAACATCAAACTAAACAGGTACTTAGTGATCGCAACGCAGCATTAGCACCTATCGCTCAAGAGTTCATCATTTTGAGGTTACGATCGCCGTTTATGACCAACCTGCATCGAGCAGCTTTTGTTCTGCTGTGGGTCTTGTTTACTGCTCTGGGTGAAAGTGCACAGGCAGAATCGATTACCCCAGCTTCTGACGGAACGGGGACTACTATTACCCCTCAGGGCAATCAGCTTGATATCAGGGGAGGAACGCAAGCAGGAGACAACCTGTTTCATAGCTTTGATCGATTCAATCTTTCCGCCGAGCAGATTGCTCATTTCATCTCCAATCCAACGATTCAAAATATTTTGGGTCGTGTGGTGGGGGGCGATGCCTCTCTTATTCATGGCTTAATTCAGGTTACAGGTGGCAACTCAACCTTATTTTTGGTCAATCCGGCAGGTATTGTGTTTGGGGCAACGGCTCAACTGAATGTCCCAGCTTCGTTTTACGCAACAACGGCAACGGCAATTGGGTTTGGCGATCGCGCTTGGTTTAACGCCGTGGGTGCTAATCAGTATGCAACGCTGATGGGGGTGCCCGACCGCTTTGCCTTTTCTGCCCAAAATGCGGGTGTGATTGTCAACCAGGGAGCCTTGTCAGTGGGTCAAGGGCAGTCGTTGACGCTGTTTGGGGGAACGATCGTCAACTTAGGCATGCTAAGCGCACCGGGTGGAACGATTGCGATCGCGGCGATCCCCACTGAAGGAATTGTGCGGCTAACACCCCAAGGTAGTCTGCTAAGTCTAGATTTGCCAATTGACAAAACTCAACATTTTGCAACCGGAACGACAACGGAAACAGTATTGCCAGAGTTGCTCACCGGTGGAGCATTGAGCAATGCTACGGGTCTCAAAATTGAAAATGGTGTGATCAAGCTAACGCCATCATCACCTCCAATTTCGGTAGAGCGGGGCATGGCGATTGTCGCGGCGCAAAACCCCGATACAGCCACAAGCGGCGTCCTCTCTGTTGCATCGTCCAAGCCGACGCTTCATCCTCCATCGATCCAAATTGTTGGAGACAAGATCGCGCTGCTCAACGCCAAACTTAACGCTTCAACCCCTACGAGTGGCGGCACCGTTTTGATCGGAGGAGATCCTCAAGGAACCGGCACGTTGCCCCGCGCTCGGTTTGTGTTTGGTGATGCAGACACTCAAATCTCTGCCAATCCGCTTCAGGGTGGTCAGGGCGGGAGCATTGTGCTTTGGGCAGATGAGGCAACCCGGTTTCATGGAAAAATTGTGGCGCAAGGCGGACACGTTGAAACATCAGGCAAAAGCAGTTTAGATGTCACTGGTGCAAGGGTTAGCGCCGCATCTTGGCTGCTCGATCCATCGAATATCAACATTGTCAAAGGGGGGGCAGGCGCGCCAATATCGGGCATGTTTGACCCGGCTACGGCGATAGGAACAATTGACCCAACTGCGATCGCATCTGCTCTGGACAATGGAACCAACATCACCATTACAACTGCCAATGGAAAAAACGGACATGGAGATATTACACTAACGGATTCGATCGACCAAACACAAGGGGGAACGGCGGCGTTAACGCTAACCGGGCGACGATTCATTCATCCAGGTCATGCCTCGATCAATCTCAGCAGCACTGGCAATTTAACTTTTAATCTCAATCAAGTTGCTCCTGAAACCAATGCACCTAGTAGCTCGATTCAGAATGCAATCAATGCGATCGGTGAGGTGAATGGCAACCGTACCATCCGTTTGGGGGAAGGAGCCTATAGCGGCACTCCCCTCGTGCTAGATCGCTCGGTCAACATCCAAGGCGCGCCCACAGCCACCCTAGATGGAAGCAGAACGGCTCGTGTGTTAGAAGTTAAGGACAACGTGACCTCCACCTTGCAGAATCTCACGATTACGGGTGGGCATACAACCAGCGCCGGAGGTGGCATTTATGTTGTTGGCGAAAATTCTAATCTTACGGTGCTCAACAGCCGAGTGATTGGGAATCAGGCAGCCTACGGTGGCGGCATCTCAAGCCAAACCTTTAGCACTCTCAACCTGTTTGACAGCATCGTGTCTAACAATACGGCAACGATCGCCGGGGGCGGGGTTGAGAGCACCTTTGGTGCAAAACTAAATATTGCCAATAGCACCATTTCGCATAACACGGCTGAATATGCTGGCGGAGTTTCGCTGTTTCAAAACAGGGGCGCGACGATTGCCAACAGCATTATTTCAGACAATACGGTTAATCTCAATGGCGGCGGAATCTTCAACGATCAGACGAATCTAACGGTTACAGATAGCCAAATTTTTGGCAATCGTTCGGGTATCAATGGCGGCGGAATTTACAATCTTGGCGTCGCCACTATTCGCAACACAACTGTTAAAAATAACATCGCTAATCACACTGGTGCCGGAATCAAAAATGAAGCCGTGATGTCGATTGCAAACAGTCTCATTACCGACAATGCGGTTGGTCAAGATGGGGGCGGCATCTACAACCAAGCTACGCTCATTCTTTCAGACAGCACAGTGTCAAATAATAGTGCCACAACGGGCGCAGGGCAGGGCGGTGGGCTTGCCAATAATGAGCCAACGTCTGAACTGACGATCTCAAGAACTGAGTTTGCGAATAACCGTGCTCGCAAAGGAGGCGCGATCGCAGTGTTTAATGATCGTTTCGTCAATATTCATGACAGCGTGATCTCAGGAAATGTTGCGCTCGATCAAGGCGGCGGCATTTTCACCAGCGGCAACCATTTGTTTATCGCAAACAGCACTATTTTCAACAATCAAGCGGCAACCAATGGCGGCGGGCTGATCAGTTTTGGAACGACCGCGATCGACAGCACCGCAATCTCCCAAAACCGAGCGGCAACCAATGGCGGTGGGCTTCACTTGAGCGATCACACAACGATTATTAACAGCGATATTTCTAGAAACCAATCGGGGCAAAATGGCGGTGGAATTCACAACAGCGATCGCGGCAATCTCACCATTGTAGATAGCACCGTGTCGAGCAACCGCGCGGTGATTCAGGGAGGCGGCATCAGCAATCATGGGCAACTGCAAATTTTAACTAGCACGCTCTCGCAAAACGTAGCTGAAGGAAATTCTAACGCTAGAGGAGGCGCAATTCAAAACGCTGGAGCAAACGCGAATTTGTTTATTACAGGTAGCCAATTGCTCAATAACCGCTCTGCTATTGGTGGTGCAATCAACAATACATTAGGTAATTCTGTCACGATCAACAATAGCGTGGTTTCGGGAAATATCGCTGAGAACGAAGCGGGTGGGCTGCGAACAGATAAAACAACTGCCCTGACAATTACCAACTCTCGGTTTCTAAGTAATCGAGCACAAAGCGGCGCTGCCGGAGGAATTTATGCGGGTGCAGAGACAACAATTACGCGATCGCTAATTCAAGGAAACACAGCAAACGGTGATGGCGGCGGCATCTACAGCGTTGGCGATTTACACATTTCAGAAAGCAGCATTTTAAACAACACAGCCCAGCAGGGAGGAGGAGCCGCAGTTACAGCCGGTAGCGCAACGATGAATCGCAGCACGATCGCCGCAAATACTGCGGCTCAATTTGGGGGTGGAATCTTTAGCACTACTCCGCTGAATTTAACCAACGTCACTATCTCTGGAAACGCGGCGACTACGGGCGGTGGCATTTATAGTGGCGGAGCTACAGTGATTAGAAATAATACGCTGACGAACAACCAGGCAAATCAATTAGGGGGAGGAATTTTCAACAGTTTGGGGACTGTTCAGCTTCAAAATACGATCGTTGCTGGCAATCGAAATGCGATCAGCCCTGATGTTGCAGGAAACGTTAGCGATCGCGGCACTAACTTAATCGGCATCAGCAACGGAAGCACGGGCTTTACAACAAGCACACTGGTGGGTACAGCAACTCGTCCCCTTGATCCGCTACTGGATGCCTTGGCAGATAACGGCGGGTTTTCTCAAACTCATGCTCTGTTAGCTAGAAGCCCTGCTATTAATGCAGGCAACAACACAGTTGCACCCTCAACCGACCAACGAGGCGCTCCTCGCATTCAGCAAACTAGCATTGATATTGGCGCTTTCGAGTCAGATCTGTTGCCTTCGTCTGCTCCGGTGTCTCCTGCTCCGCCACAGCCCCCAGAGCCAATTAATCCAGGGGATTTGACGGGTCAGAACCAACCTAATTTAGAAACAAAATCCCCTGCCGAAGCTCCACGTCCGTTGTCGCTTGTGGCAACGCTAGATCAATCACTTAGTACTGACTATGAGCAATACTACGGGCTAAATAGCACCCCGAAACTAAGACTACAAGATGTTGAAGCTACTCTTGGCAAAGTTCAACGGCAAAAAGATGTCCGCTCGGTGATTGTCTATGCCATATTTACCTCTCAAAGCACTACCCCAGCACCCCAAACTGGCGAGCGGTACGAAGAGTCTGCCGAACCGCTCACGCCCTTTTTGAGATCGAAGCTCAAACGAGATGACGATCGGTTAGATCTCGTGCTAGTCACCCCCATTGGAACAACCATTCGCTATTCAACCAATGCAACTCGTGCTCAAATCATTCAGCAAGCCAAACTGTTTCGCTTAGCTGTTTCTGATGTCGATGATGAGACAGGCTATGTGGCACTGGCAAAACAACTCTATGGTTGGCTCCTGCAACCCTTAGAGCAAGAGCTAAAACGTCAGAATATTACCAGCCTGATTTATTGTTTTGATGAAGGACTCAGAACGGTTCCGATCGCAGCCATTTCAGATCAACAAGACCACGCTATTCATCGCTATACGGTTTCGGTGATTCCTAGCGTTTCTCTGATCGATCGCGATATTACTGACCTGCGCGATCGCACCCTTTTAGCCATGGGCGCAGACCAGTTTTCAGCGCTTGATCCCTTGCCTGCCGTCCCTACAGAATTGCAGTTGGTGAGCGAACAGTTTTGGAAAGGCAAACACTTTCTCAATCAAGACTTTACCCTCGAAGAACTCTTACGTCAGAAAAAAGTCGAAAATCCTGGCATTCTCCACTTGGCAACTCATGCTCAATTTAATGCCGGAGCGCCTAGCCAGTCTTACATTCAACTCTGGAACTCTCGCATTAATCTTAGCCAAATGCAATCGATTGGCTGGGCAAATCCGCCGCTAGAACTGCTTGTCTTAAGTGCCTGCGATACTGCGATCGGAAGTTCGGATGCCGAATTAGGCTTTGCTGGGCTGGCAACCGCCGCCGGGGTTCGGTCGGTCATGGGGAGCCTGTGGACTGTTTCAGACATTGGAACGCTCGCTCTCATGAGCGAATTTTATGTGCAACTGCAAACCGCTCCAACGCGCGCAGAAGCCCTCAGACGTGCCCAACTTGCCCTCAAAAACGGCACCGTTCGCATTGAAAATGGCAAGCTGATCACCAGCCAAAAATCTGTGTCATTGCCGCAGAAAATCATTCCGAAGCCTGGAACGATTCTGTTTACCCATCCGTTCTACTGGTCGGCTTTTACCCTGGTTGGAAATCCGTGGTGAGGCAGGCAATTCACTTCGAGCAAAAAATTTAACCTGTTTAATTTTCTACTCATTTCTTAAAAATCCGGCTGGTCAGTTACTCCTCCGGTAAAGGTAAACTAATGCTTTAGACGAAGACCTTGACCAATCAGCCTTCTCAGTTTAAAGACCCCTTTCGCTAGCTCAACAATCCATCCGGTTCATCCTGATGAGCAACCTCTGCGAGGCTTTTATCCTACGGCTTTCCTAGAAAAACGCAACAGAGTTTGGTTTCTGCTTTTGGCGATTGGCATTCCGCAGGTCGTGTACCGTATCACACCTCAATACTTTAGATTATGACTACACTCAGATTGCTTCGGTTTTTTGCCCCGCTTGCCGTGACAAGTTTAATTGCGATCGCGGCTGTTCCAACTAAGGTGAAGCTCTCTCAGCCGCTTCAGATAGGGGAGACTGCCACTGCTGCGCCCTCTCAACGAGTTCGGTGGACACCCAAACGAAAGCTAGGCACAATCCGCAGTACCCTCTCTGGAGGCAGACGAGGACACCTCGACACGGCTCCAGCCAGTACAACCTGCGACTTCGGCAACGATTCTGTGCCGACCACCATGACGCTGCTTGTGCCCAAGTCCAACGAAGGGCTGTACACAACCGCCGCCAACCCCACCTTTTTCTGGCACACAACGACTGAGCGCCCCGTCTCTGCTCAGTTCATCATGACCGATCCAGATCTGGCAGAACCCATCTTTAGCCGCACCATCCAGATTTACCATTCTGGAGTGTCTCGCATCACTCTTCCCCCGGCGATCGCATTGCAGCCTGATAAAACTTACCGTTGGGCTGTCTTGCTGGCGTGCAAAGGGGTTTCTGGTGAGGTCTACGCTAGAAGCTTTGTAGAACGAGTTGATGAGCCAATGCTGCTTCAAAAAGTGGCGGATCAGTCTGATTTTGATCAAGCGGTGAGCTTTGCCGATGAAGGCATCTGGTACGATGCTTTCGATGCACTGATTCGGGCAAATCAAGGAAATCCGGGTAATGCGGCGCTCAGGGCTGAGCTAAAGTCGTTGCTGGTTCAGGTGGGCGGCAATCCGAAGGCTGTGGCTGAGCGAGAGGCATCGATTGTGCGGCGATTCTAATGCAATGGTGAAAGCTCTTTTCCTCAACTAGCCCGCGATGGGTTTGCGGGCGGTTGGGCAACAAAGGAAAAGAGGAGGTCGAACTCACGTTAACGATTACCAACGCGGGTTCAGATGCGCCCGGTCGTCATCAGCTTATATCCGCCAGCAAACGAGGCAAACGCTAGGGAAAACGCCCATAGGCTCATGGGTTTCAGCACAATGCCACCGCTTAAAAATGCCAAAATCATGCCTAGCCCGATCAACAGCCACCCCCATTGCTTGGCGCTCGATCGCGCAAATAGTACCGTAAAGACTCCGCTCATCACGGCTAAGACTGATCCGGTAGCAGGAATCCCTCGCCACCAATAGACCGAACCCTGCGTCGCCACAATGACGTTTTGTCCTAAAAAGTAAAGCCCAAGCAGGAGCAATCCAAAGCCGACTAGTTTTAATAGCGATCGCATGTCCTAATTCTCCTCAAATCTCACTCACGGTTATAGCTCAATGGGTATAAAGAGGCTACTTTTTTAAGATGCCCCTCCTGGCGTTTACCTGCTTACATCCCTTCGTTTCATTACGAACCGCAAAGGACATGGGCGAATTTCCTACCATGGAGAAGTCGAAATCAGGAAAGGCGTTATGGTGCGGTTACAGCGTTGGCAGTGGGCGGTTTTAGGGCTTCCGATCGTACTGGTCGTCGGATTTTTGCTGATCGCTGCTGGTCTCCAGATCCACGAGTGGAACATTAATTGGATTTGGGCAATCGTCGGACTTTTGTTTGTTGGATGGCGATGGCTGCTTGTCCGGTGGACGCAGCCTGCCCTACGGCAAGTCGAAGCCGCCGTTGCTGAGCTTTCTCAAGACGCTAGCGAAGCCCTCACCCCTGCCTCGCCTGACGGATTAGACCACCCCGACAGATTGAGCCACCCTGACGAATTGAGCCAAACGATAGAAACCGAAGTCCAGGCAATTTTGGATGCGTCGCGCAGCGATCCGCCCTTGTGGGAAGACTGGAACGTATTTTGGATGCGCTGCCAAAGCATTATTCAAGCGATCGCACAGATCTACTATCCGCAAACCCAAAAACCGTTGCTCAACATCTATATTCCCCAAGCCTATACCTTGCTGCGAGGCACGGTAGACGACTTAGATCAATGGATGGGGCGGCTGTCGCCCGTTCTCAACCAGGTCACGATTGGGCAGGCATATCAAGCCTACGAGGTTTATCAAAAGCTAGAACCGTCGGCACGGCGGATTCTCAAAGCCTGGACTTGGGCGCAGTGGGTGCTAAACCCGGCGGTGGCAGTGGCTAGAACAGCGACTCAAAAAACCAGCGATCGCGCCACTCAAGAATTGCTTGGAAACTTGAACCAGCTTTTACGAGAAGCTGCCCTGCGAAACTTAGCCAGACAAGCGATCGCCCTCTATAGCGGCAGCAATACCCCAAAATCAGATCTGCTCGTTACCCAAAGCACCCCGCCCAAAACGCAAACTCAAACCCTGCGAGACATCATCGCTGGGGCAACATCGCCCGAAACCGTTGCCCAACAGCCTGTCAATCTCATGCTGGTCGGGCGCACCGGAGCCGGAAAGAGCAGTTTGATCAATACGCTGTTTGTTCGGGCAAACGCTCAGGTCGATGCGTTGCCATCAACCGATAAAATCCAGGCGTATCAGTGGGAGACGCCTACGGGAGAAATGCTGACCCTGTGGGACACCCCCGGCTATGAACAAGTCGATCGCGCCGATCTCCGTGATCAGGTTCTCGATCATGCGACCCATACCGATCTGGTTTTGCTGGCGACTCCGGCGCTCGATCCAGCCTTGCAGATGGATTTAGATTTTTTGAATGAGTTAAAGTCTGAAGCGTCGGATTTGCCGATTATCAGTATCGTTACGCAGGTTGATCGGCTGCGTCCACTGCGGGAATGGAGTCCTCCGTATGATTGGCGCATCGGCGATCGCGCGAAAGAAATCTCCATTCGGGAAGCCGTGAACTACCGGGCAGACGTGTTGGGGCAGTCTTGCTCATTGATATTGCCAATCGTCACCGGCTCTGAAGATCGAACCGCTTGGGGCATCGATGCCCTGTCGATCGCCCTTTTAGATGCGATCGCGCCTGCCCAGCAATTTCGCCTCGCCCGCTTTCTCAGAAACTTAGACGCCAGAACCACTGCCGCCGCTCGCATCATCGATCGCTACACCTTCCAAATGGCGACCACTCAAGGACTCGCTGCCTTCCTCAAAAGTCCAATTCTGCGTTTTCTCTCGACCCTGACGACCGGATCGCCAACCCTAGCCCTGCTCCTGGCTGAAAAAATTCCAGTAGAGCAACTCCCCGTCGTCATCGGCAAATTACAAATGGCGTACGACCTGTACAATCTTTTGTCAGTGGATCAGGCAAATCCCCCTAGCTTCGACCTACTAGCCCTCTGGAGTCTGTTGCTGGAAAATACTGCCCCCCCCGATCGGCAAGCCTGGGCATTTGGTCATGCGCTCACCGAATATTGGGCACAACATCTCTCGATCGAGCAGCTTCAAACCCGCTTTCATCACTATCTCAATCAGCCCGGCTACCAGCGCCAGGGTTAAACGCAGGCTTAGCTCGACTTTATCCATCTTGAAGGAGAGGAAAGGAAGCAAGATTAGGAAAGCGTTGTTTGATTTGTCCTGATG